>JAYSYM010000037.1:0-7612 GCA_043727635.1 Bdellovibrionales bacterium
CCAAGACGCCAATCGCAAGGCTGCTCCGATGCAGGCTTCATCAGATTCGTTTACAGTGGATACCTCCGACCTAAACTTCATGGAAGTCGTAGCCAAGGTCGAAAAAGAGGTTCGAGAACGGCTTAATTTAGCCTGATGTTATGACCCCTGATATCCCGCCAGTCTCCCAATAGACCATAGGTGGCTTTCGATTTGACTTTACGCGTTTGCCCCCTATAAATGGAACACCACTGCAGCTCTGTATTAGCCTTCGGAAAAGTCCATGAGCGGGCCGCCCAAAACGGGAACTAGCTCGTGCATTTTTCCGGCTGCTCAAGCAGACCGAGAAAGAAACGGAAAGAGACCAGATCTTTTTCCCGAGAGGAATTCAATAATTTATGATGGCAGAAAAAAGTAAAACAAACCTAACAAAGGCGCAGCAAGAGCGCGAACGCATTATGGCGTTACTCGAAGATGGCAGCACTCAACGAACAGGCGAGGCGGCAGTATTCGAAAGCATGTTTGAAGCAAGCGTAAAAGAGCGCGACTTCAAAGTCGGCGATGTAGTTTCAGGCAAAGTAGTAGAAGTTCAAAGCGATTACGTACTTGTCGATATCAACTACAAGTCAGAGGGTTTGATTCCCATCAATGAATTCCGAATGGTCGAAGGCCAACGTTCAGTTAAGCCTGGCGACGAAGTTGAAGTTTACATCGATCGCGTTGAAAACGAAAACGGGATGGTTGTTCTTTCTAAAGACAAAGCTGACATGCTCAGAGCATGGAACGATATTTCTCGTGCAGCTGAAAACGAAGAACTTATCGAAGGTACAGTTATTGCGAAAGTTAAAGGCGGCTTAAGCGTCGACATCGGCGTAAAAGCATTCTTACCTGGTTCGCAAATTGATCTTCGCCCAGTCCGCAACATGGACATCTACATCGGCAAAAAATATAAATTCAAAGTTATCAAGTTCAACAAAAAGCGCGGAAACATCGTGTTGTCACGACGTGCACTTCTTGAAGAAGAGCGCGAGAGCATGCGCACTCAAACTCTTGATGCAATGAAAGAAGGATCACGCGTTAAAGGTATCGTTAAGAACATCACTGATTACGGTGCGTTCATCGATCTTGGCGGCATGGATGGTCTTCTTCACATCACTGACATGTCATGGGGACGCGTAAAGCATCCATCAGAACTTTTGACAATGGGTGATGAAATTGAAGTTCAAGTATTAAAATACGACAACGAGCGCGAGCGCGTTTCTCTAGGCTTGAAGCAATTGCAACAAGACCCTTGGGAAGCAGCTTCTGCAGCATTCCCTGCAGGCACTAAGCTTAACGGCAAAATCGTTAGCCTTGCAGATTACGGTGCATTCGTAGAGCTTGCTGATGGTGTTGAAGGTCTTATCCACGTTTCAGAAATGAGCTGGACTAAACGAGTTAAGCACCCAAGCCAAATTGTTAATGTTGGCGACGCAGTAGACGTAATCGTTCTCGAAGTTGATACAGCTAACCGCCGCATCAGCCTTGGTATGAAACAGCTTCAGCCGAACCCATGGATCGAGCTCAAGTCTTCTTACTCAGAAGGAACGATCATCGAAGGCGAAGTGAAATCTATCACTGACTTCGGTATCTTTGTTGGAATCGAAGAAGGCATCGATGGCCTTGTTCACATCTCTGACTTCTCTTGGACAAAGCGTGTAACTCACCCTTCAGAAATGTTTGCTAAGGGTGCAAAAGTTCGCGCAGTTGTTCTTGGAGTTGATATCGAGAACGAACGTTTCTCTCTAGGTCTGAAACAGCTCGAGTCAGATCCTTGGGCTAAGATCGACGAGAAATTCAAAATCGGAACTCAGCATGACGTGAAAATCACAAAGCTTGCTGATTTCGGTGTGTTTGTTGAGTTGGAAGCTGACATCGAGGGATTGATCCACGTTTCTGAGATCACTCTCGAGCGCATCAACAAACCAGAAGATGCAGTAAAAGTTGGCGATACTCTTAAGGCAGAGATCATCACTATCGATAAAGACGCTCGTAAAATCGGTTTGTCTTCTAAACTCGTGAAACTTCGCGAATCAAAAGCAGACGTTGATGATTACGTTAAAAAAGCGACTTCAACTTCGAAGACTACAATGGGCGACTTGTTCGGCGATGCTCTTAAAAACATGAGCGCGACGAAGGAAGAAACGACCACTAAAGAAGAATAGAATATCAGAATACTAGAATTCTGATATTCCAGAATTCTGAGAATGCAAGGCGAGCGAAAGCTCGCCTTTTTAATTTGTTTTAATGAGGTAGCCAAGAACGGATAGCAAGATCGTGCTTGAGGTAACGATTGCTAACCCTATACGGGTAGTGAGTCGGAGCTCAAGTTCGGCAAGGCGAGTGTCCACTATTGCAAAGCGCTTATCCATTCGACTCTCAAGCTCTACGAAGCGCGTATTCACTCCGGCAAAGCGAGCATCGATTCTTTCTTGTAATACTGAGAGATCACTTTTGGTCACAAGATCACCTTCTAAGATGTCCAATACCATCTGGACTTGAGCTTCGGCTTGCGCGCGTGCAAAACCGGCAGCTTCTAGACTTTTAATATACTTTAATGCGTTCGACATAGCTAGTCTCCTTGAGTGTGACCAGCTCTGTGCAATAATATGGGCCTTCTCGGGGAAGCGTATTAAGGATTTAAACTGAGTGCGAATCCGCGATTCGAAATTGGGGCAGTATAATGCAAACTCTAAAACGAACATCTTGTCGCGCAATCTTGCTGACACCCCAGCACGAAATTCTACTTATCAAAGTAGAAAATCGAGATGGTGGGTGGCATGGTTGGATTACTCCGGGTGGGGGAATTGAGCCGGGCGAAACTCCGGAGCAAGCTCTGCGCCGTGAGATGTCTGAAGAGTTAAGTCTCGATCACTTCGTATTTGGAACGCAAGTTTGGCAGCGAAGTCATAAATTCCCTTGGGCGGGAATGATGTATGACCAAGATGAACAGTACTACTTTATTCCAACCGAAAAATTTGAACCAAATCCTCGGGTAATCCCTGAGGGCTTCGACGTCGATGCATTTAAAGGCTTTCGCTGGTGGAAGTTAGACGAAATAAAAAAATCGAGTGAAGAATTTGCTCCGCGTGCGATGGCGACTCTACTAGAGGAACTTGTTCGAAAGGGCGCTCCCGTGATTCCAAAGCGAGTCGACGTTTAATGATCAAAGACGAACGAGTCTACATTTTAGAGAATGCGCTCTTCGAAGCTAACGAAGAGACAGAGCTATCGAAAACAATTGTGAGTCCAAATTGGCTTCAGTTGATTTCTCCCGATGCAGACCATTCCTCAGCCAACGCAGTTTTTCGCTCAATTCTTTCGCCGGAAGAACTAGAAAAACAAATTGATGAAGTGAAACTGCTTTATCAAAAGATAGGTGTGAAATTTCGCTGGTACGTGACTCCGCTTACTAAACCGGGCAACACCGCAAAAGTTTTAGAGGAGAAAGGCTTTAAGCTTTACTCAATTTGCGAAGCGATGATTATGGAAACTGACAAGATGCTAGCAGCGGGTTCGTCAGCAACCAGCATTTCAGTTCGAGAAGTGAAAAAACCGGAGCTAGAAACCTATGTGAACACAGTTGCCAAAGCATGGGGAGCGCCTGACAAACAAAAAGAAGTGATCAGCAAGTTCATAGGTAATGCTATGGACAAAGAGCGGCGTTTCCACGCATTCGTGGCTTTTCTGGATGGCGAGCCGGTAGGAACTTCTCTTTTGATTTCGATTAGTAGCGGCGGATATCTAGCAGCCGGCGCAGTCGTGCCTGAGCATCGTGGGAAGGGTGTTTATCGAGCAATGGTATGCGCTCGAGCTAAGTTGGCCGATCAACTGGGCCACAAGCATCTGTTGATTCATGCTAATAAGGCCACGTCCGCTCCAGTCTGCAGAAAGCTCGGCTTCGAGTGGGTTTTTGACTATGAATCGTACGAGTTCAGTCACTAAAACGCGGCGTTTCATGGTCGCGCAGAAGCGAGTTTTTCGTAAACGTCCTAAGTATTTACGGCTACTCTCTTGAGCTGATGGCAAAACGCATAAAATCAGCGAAGAAATCGGTTTCCAAAAAATCTGCGGAGAAGGCGAAGCCTTTTCCGAAGAGATCGCCGTGGCTTGCTGATGTTTGGCCAACTGAACGCGACATCATGATTCGTCCCGATCGACTCAAGTATGTGCGCAAGCTGATTAAAGTTGATGGCTGTGTGTTTTGCCACGCTGTGAAGTCGGGAGAAGGTTTCAAAAATCTTGTTCTTCACAAAGGTAAGAACGCGAGTGTGGTGATGAATAAGTTTCCTTACAACCCGGGACACTTGTTAATCGTTCCGAATAACCACATCGGCGAATTTACTGATCTAAAAGGCAAAGAGCTCTACGAACTTCAGGATCTGCTAAAGTTGAGTCTCAAGGTGCTGCGCGAAGCTTACGATCCTTCGGGTTTTAACGTCGGGCTCAACCTTGGTGCGGCTGCCGGAGCGGGAATTCCTGAGCACATCCACTATCACATCGTCCCTAGATGGAAAGGGGACACAAACTTCTTCCCCTTGCTTGCCGAAACCAAAGTTATCGTTGAAGACCTTGAAGCAACGTTTGATCGTTTGTTACCGTTGTTTGAGGAATTAAGCGATGACTAACGATTCAAAATCTAAGGCAGCAAAATTTGAATTTGAACTCGATCACATCGGCATCGCCGTGGCGTCGATTGCTGAAGGTTCGAAATTTTACAAAGCGATGGGCTTTGCCGACCCGCACATTGAAGATGTTCATTCAGAGAAAACTAAAACTGGTTTTTTCAAACTTCAAAACAATTCAAACCTAGAACTCCTCGAGTCGCTTTCCGATGATAGCGTAATTAAAAAATTTCTCGATAAGCGCGGGCCAGGTATTCACCACATCTGTTTAAGAGTGAAGGATATTGAAGCTGTGCTTACGCATTTGAAAAGCGAAGGTGTTCGTTTGATTAATGAGACTGCAAAAAAAGGTGCGCATAACTGTTTAGTGGCGTTCATTCATCCTGCTTCGACAGGTGGAGTGTTAATTGAGTTGAGTCAGCCAGCGGGAGAACATCATGGGTCATAGAGGTGGCGGCGGCGGGGGAGGTCAGATGAATAATCTTGTGCCCTTCACTCCAATAGTAAAAATTTTGATGATCATCAACGTTGCGATGTGGCTCGTTGGGCAAATGATCATTGAGAAATATTTTTTGTCGGGCCCGTATATTTCTGAATTTTTGAGTATGATTCCGTCGTACGTGGTCGAAAAGTTTTTCGTCTGGCAGTTCTTCACGTACATGTTCCTCCACTCAAGCAGCTTGTTTCATATCTTGTTCAACATGCTCATGCTTTGGTGGTTGTGTGGCGAGCTTGAACAGCGTTGGGGTGCACGCTTCTTCTTAAGCTTTTATTTAGTTTCGGGAGTAGGCGCAGCGGTTATCTACTGCATCTGCATTTTTGCGTATGCAATGGCGACAGGTGACTTGGCCGGATGGCTTTCGCCAGTAGTTGGAGCCTCGGGCGCGATCTTTGGGCTGTTGGTAGCTTACGGGATCATCTTCGGTGAGCGAGTCGTTTACTTCATGATGGTCTTCCCGATGAAGGCCAAATACTTCGTTATGATCTTAGGCGCGGTCGAAGCGGTGAACCTTTTGACTTCGGGAGTATCGGGCAGCCAAGTGGCCAACCTTGCTCATTTGGGCGGGTTAATCTCTGGGTACTTGTTCCTAGTGGTTTATACGAAGTTTAAGCAAGGGCGCTGGCGGAAACAGTCGGGCGGCCGAGGTGGACGAGGCCTAAAACTCGTGGTAAACAACGATTCTACTAAAGATAAAAAAGACAAGGGCGACGGCCCTCAGTACTGGAACTAGCCCCAGAAATTAGGAGAAGCGCATGGGTCTTAAAAAAGAACTCGATAAGTTGAAGTTTGATAAGCGATTAACTGGTTACCATCTTACTCGCGGCAAACTTAAAAAAGACGAACTTGCAGCTCATCTTGCCGCACTTCCAGACTCTGCTGACAACGTTTACAACGAAGAAGATGACGACTTGGATAATCCAGGCGTGTTCGATGACACCGAAGACGCAGGCACCGACGATCTAAACGACGCGGGCGATATGAGCGGCGACGAAAACAACAATCAGTAAAATTCGCATATAATTATGCTGAAGTTCAAAAGCACGCGAGAGCGTGCTTTTTTATTTAGATCAGCCTCGTGGCAATCGAGCCCAAATTGCTGATGTTGGTATATTGGCAAAAATGTTGGTAAACCAACATTGAAGTTGAAGTACGAGTTTGAGGCTGGTGCCTAGTTCGTGGCGCTGACTTTTGTTGAGTCAGAATTGAATTCTTCTTGCGCGAGCTGACTGTTGTCGGCTTGCCAGTCTTCTCCGATGATCTTGTATTGATCGCCTTCTTTAGCGAGATACAAAACCTTCTCACCGAAATCTGAGTGCTGATCTGAGGTGTACGACTGTAAGAAGCGTACGACCGCGCGATTTTTATATGCGTAAATCACGGGGCGGGAGAACTTTACAAGTAACGTTTTGTACGACGCATTTAAATTATTTTTATAAGTCTTCCACTGATCGCGATTCATTTTCATTGCGCGGAAATCGTTTCCGTAAAATCCGATGTAGCTTTCGATGTCTTTTGCTTCCCAAGAACCGCGCCATTTTTCAACGAGCGAGCTTAGTTGTGCGCTAGCTTCTTTTGCTTGAGCAGAGTCTAACAACTCAACTTCGTCCTGGATGATGATCGGAGTTTTTCCGAGTTTCACGTACTGAGAAAGATCGACGATCACTTCATTGCGTACCACTACGCAGCCGCGCGACCCCCGCGTGAGAGGAACTGTATCAGGAACTGCGTGAAGCCAAATTCCGTTTCCTGTTTTGCCATCAATGCGATCAAAGAAGTTTGGATAGTCGGTTGTGAACGCGCGTTTTCCGTAGAGACTGAAGTTGAGTGTGGCGCCTTCAAGTTTTTCTTGTAGAAAGTAAACTCCGTTCGGAGTTTTGTGATCCCCTTGGCTCTTCTTTTCTCCTTCGCGTTTGCCAAGATCTGCTGGAAAGCTTGCTACTGAAGTAAGTTTTCCTCCGTCCTGATGCCACACCGTAAGAGTGCGAGCTTTTTTATCTACAACGAATGCATAAGGTGAGTAGTAAAGCGGGTGCGGAGAAATCTGTACGAGGCTCGAGGGAACACGATTAGCTGTCTCATTCTGAGTCTCGTTTTCGGCGAGTGCAGGCGTACTTAAAAATACAGCTATAGCAGTACAAATAAAGTTTAAATTTTTACTGAGTAGATTCATTCGACCCGCGCGCATCACAGTTTATCGGAAGATTTATGATTATCCCTAACCCTTGTGGGCCTGTGTCAAGAGGCGGATCTCATTCAGTCCTTGGTCCTGTAAAGGTGTTCGACAGTTTGGGAAAAACAAACTGGTAGTAAATATGAGAGGTCCAGTTAAGGCTTTAGCCTAGGATCCGATAAGTTATACATGGCATTACAAGAAGAAAATGATCAGGAAGGCCAAGCCAAGAAGAAGTTTGATCTAGCAAAGATCCTTGGCTTCGTCATGATTGCGGGTAATTTTGCAATCGTTGGC
>JAYSYM010000038.1:0-2452 GCA_043727635.1 Bdellovibrionales bacterium
TTGATTTGGTTACCACGCGATAAGAACCGTATTTACAGCGTCGTTCGTCAGTATGATGGGGTAGCTAGCGACTTAACTCGCATGAACCCAGGTGCTCAGCGCAAAATCGCCCAGCTAATTGAAAAAGATGTTGGTAACCCAGAAATCACAGTTCGCGCAGTGAATGAAAAGTTCTTGCTCGAGGGTGTTGCTTCTGATGAAGCCGAAAAACAAAAGGCCGAGATCATTGCAAAAACTTACGTCCCGGACGTAGTGATGCAAGCTGCAGTGAAAGACGGTGAAATTAAGGAACGCAAAGTTGATACAGTGATCAACTTGATCACCGTGAAGCCTTCAGCTCCGAAAGAGCCGGGCAAGATCATTCAAATTGTTATTCACTACGTTGAGTTGAACAAAGATTATCAAAAGGGTTTCAGCTTCAGCTGGACGCCATCACTTGATGATAAAACTAATGTGACGTTCTCAAATGATAGCCAGCGTGGTGCTGCGGGTATCGTGACTTCAATCACGGGTGTTGTGAGCAACCTTCTTCCAAAGTTAAATTGGATGAAGAGCCATGGTCATGCACGCGTTCTTGAAAGCACAACTTTGATCGTTCAAGACGGACAAAAAGGTGAAATCAAATCGGTAACGTCAGTTCCATTCACGAAATCAAATGTGAATGGTTCAACAACTGAGTTCCAAGATGCTGGTATTGTTACGAGTGTAACGCCAGGAATTTTGAGCTCACGATCTGATAGCGTTCGCATGCAACTTGATTTCTCGATCTCAAACCTTCTTCAGATTACGGCGAATGGTCCTCTAATTTCGAAGAACAACTTAATGACAATGATCACTGTACGTAGCGGTCAGAGTGCGGCGGTTGGTGGCTTGATTTCGAATAAGACGAGCACTGATTACAACAAACTCCCTGCTTCAGCAGCGAATCCGATCTTTAGCTTACATGCTTCGAAGAATTTTCAGAGAAACCAGAGCCAATTTGTGGTTTTCGTTACTCCGATCATCAAGTCGTCAGCTAGTGCCGGATCTGAGAAGATTAAGCAGAAGTTTAGACTAAGAGATTAGAAAGAGATAAATGGCTGTAAATCCGAATTCCAACATTATTGCAATCACTGGCGGAAAAGGTGGCGTCGGCAAATCTGTATTTGCCGCCAACCTCGCGTTTGCATTTATGGAGTCTCGTCAGCCAGTTTTACTTGTCGATCTCGATGCGCAGAGCTGCGGTGATCAAAACGTAATTCTTGGAATGCGCGAAGTTCGCACGATGAGCGACCTCGCTGGCTACACTGGCGCTATTTCACAAGCGAACATGGCTCAAGTAATTTCAATTCACCCGAAAAACTTAGGCTACGTTGCGGCGGTACGAAGACCCGACGAAACTTTGAACGTTCAAGTTGATTTAGCAATGAAGCAGCTAGAGGCACTTTCAAACTTCTATGCGTATATCATTGTGGATATCGGAGTTAACTTAGGGGCGCTTCAGCTAAGCGTTGTTGAACGAGCGACAACAGTTCTAATGGTCACTGTTCCAGAAGTTTTAACTTTGAATCAAACTCTTCGTCAGAGAAACGAACTCTTAATCGCAGGTGTTCCTAGCGAAATGATTCAGTATGTGCTGAATAAGGTTTCTTCTGCCGGCCTCCCTCCTGACAAGGTCGAAGAGATTTTCAAGAAGCGCTTAATCGGCGTTATTCCTCAAGACGACGCAGTAGCGACTGGCTCACTTCAACGCTCTAGCCCGTTCATGCTAACGAACGGACAATCGCCGATTGCTCGCGCTCACTCTGATGTCTTCAGAAAGCTAAGCGGTGGCGTTCTTCAGCAGTTAAAGGCGTTAGCTCGCCCGCAGCAGTTGAAATACAAAAAGGAAATCGCGACAGACTCACATGTGACCGGAAACTCTCGCTTCAAAGGGAACACCAAGCCTCTTGATGCGCGCACTTCACTTAAGCTCACGACTCACGCTGAATTAATTAAAGCGATGGATTTGAAAAAGGGTATCACCGACACTCAAGGTGATCCGAAAAAAGAGGAAGAGCTCCGCCGAACTACGACGACAAAAATTTCTCAAATCTTAGATAAAGAAGCTTCTGGGATTGGACGCGAAGAGCGTTCGCAAATTTTAAAAGAAGTTTTAGACGAAGCATTAGGGCTTGGTCCTCTTGAAGTACTTCTCGATGATCCGCAAGTAACTGAGATCATGGTGAATGGCTTTAATAAAATCTACGTTGAAAAAAACGGGGTCATTCAAGACAGCAAGATGAGTTTTACTTCAAACCATCAGCTTCGCCGAGTGATCGAACGAATTGTCGAACCATTGGGTCGACAAATTAACGAATCTAATCCGTATGTCGATGCGCGATTAAAAGATGGTAGCCGGGTAAATGCTGTGATCGAGCCTCTTTCGATTGACGGTCCTGCCGTTACAATTCGTAAGTTCTCGAAAAAACCA
>JAYSYM010000039.1:0-7548 GCA_043727635.1 Bdellovibrionales bacterium
TCAACCATCCAGGGGCCACACAAAACCAGCACCACGGCGATGATGATCATTTTTGGAATGAAAGTTAAAGTGGCTTCGTTAATTTGAGTGACGGCTTGGAAAATACTCACTATCAAACCAGTGACTAGTGCCGCACCCAAGAGAGGTGCTGACAACAAAGCTGTCGTTCGCAAAGCATCGTGACCCAATTTTAAAATTAAATCTTCAGTCACGTTCTACTCCCTAGTTAAAGCTTTGAACCAATGAACCGACCATCAAGGTCCAACCATCAACCAATACGAAAAGCATAATTTTGATCGGAAGTGAGATCACCACTGGCGGAAGCATCATCATCCCCATCGCCATCAAGACACTCGCGATCACCAGATCAATCACAAGAAACGGAAGATAAATAATGAAACCAATTTGAAACGAAGTTTTGAGTTCAGAAATAATAAATGCTGGAATTAGCACAGTCGTCGGCACGTCCGCACGAGTCTTCGGCTTTTCCATCTTTGATAAGCGAACAAATAAATTGAGATCCGTTGGACGCGTTTGATTGAACATGAATCGGCGTAGCGGAACTAGGGCTTCGTCTAAAGCTTTATCTTGAGCCATTTTCCCAGCTAAATACGGCTGCAGTGCTCGCTCATTAACTTCATTGAACGAAGGGCCCATAATAAAGAAAGTAAGGAATAGTGCTAAGCCAACCAATAATTGGTTCGGCGGCATCTGCCCTGTTCCTAAAGCCTGACGTAAAAACGAAAGTACAATGATGATACGCGTGAAGCTTGTCATCATGATGAGAATCGCTGGCGCAAGAGTTAGCACCGTCATGATCATGATGATCTTGATCGCGTTCACTACTTCATTTGGATTCTCGGTAGTTTTAAAACCTAAGTTTACGCTTGGAAGAGTAACTCCTTGCGCCTGAGCTACCTGCGCAAACGCAGTCAGCGCTAAGAAACCGCCAAGAAATGTTAATACAGCCCAAGCAACCTTTTTCATTAGATCTGTCTCATGTTCTTCAAGCGAGAAGAAACTTTATCTTTAATCTGCGCTAAGCCTTGAACAGCGAAGTCATCTTCTTGCTCTTCTGCAGTTTTCGCTGCTGACGTCGTTCCTGAATTCCTTGATTCAACGAAAGTTTCGTTGATTGCTCCCGCGAATGAATTCGGCACGTCTGAAGGAAGTTCTTCATCAAGCAGAGAAAGATTTTTAAGAATTGAAATATTTTGATCCGTAACACCAAGCAGTAAAGACTCGCCTGCCACGTTGACGATCATCAAACTTTTCTTTGGCCCAATGTGGTGGTTAGTTACCACGCGAATTTTAGTGCCTTGAGTTTTTGAATTATTACTTTTACGAGCGTACCGCTTGATACCGTAAGTCGCTGCAGCGAAGAGAACTCCGACTACACCGACTGTTGAGAGTAGACGAAACCATGGGCTCGATTCACTCTTCTTAGTTTTCTTATCTGCACCAATCAAAGGAATTTCACTTTCCTTCATCGTGTTGATTTCAGCTGGGGTAAGAATTTTCGTATCTTCACCCGCTGCTGCCGCTTCAACTGTGCCTGCGCCAGTAGCGTTCTCGTTCACAGTGAGTGACTGAGAAGATTCATCAGCTACTGCTGAACTGCCACCTTCTTCAGCCGCGGCTGCTGCCACTAAGCGCGCTTGGATGATGGCATCTTCGCTGCTTGCGTTTTGGGCGCTCTGAGATTTTTTATTTCCAGCAAATGCTGGTACAGCTGCAATCAACGCACAAATTACGTAGAAAAGAATATTACGCACTTCAACCACTCCTTGGTATCAAGACTACTTAAGTTGTTCGACTCGTTCTGCTGGCGAAATGATGTCAGTTAAGCGAACACCAAACTTCTCGTTAACAACAACGGCTTCACCGCGTGCTACAAGCTTGTCGTTAACTAATACTTCCATCGGCTCACCCGCAAGCTTGTTCAATTCGATCACTGAACCTTGCCCGAGATTGAGAAGCTCGCTCACTACCATTTTTGTGCGACCAAGCTCAACCGTAACTCTCAATGGAATATCGAGAATCAAATCTAAGTTTCGCTCTTTGCCGCTGTTTCGCTCTTGGCCGCCACCATCTGCATTTAGCGGTGTGACGTTGTTCTTTTCGTCTGCCATTAGATACCTCTATTCCTTATTAATCTTTTTAGTAACTTGTACGGCTACCGATCCGTGATTTACGCCGTGATAACCTTTAAACTTTTTAACATTTTCAACTTGTACGTCGAACTCACCATTCACATCGTGATCGAGAGGGATCACATCGCCAGGCTTTAATTTCATTAAATCTCTCAACAAGATTTCTGTTTGGCCGAGCTCCACACGAACTTCAACATCAGTATCAAGCAACTGCTCTTGAATAATTGAAGTCCAAAGTTTCTTATCTGTTTGATCCGATTCAATTTGGAAACCGTTAGCAAGTTTATGCTTTATCGGCTCGATCGTTGCGTAAGGAATAACTAATGTAATTGTTCCGTTTGCATTCTCTAGTTCTACGTCAAATGTAGAAGCGATCACTACGTCAGTTGGTGGCACGATACCTACGAACTGTGGGTTAACTTCTGTACGTACGAACGACGCATCGATCTTCTCTACAGACGCCCATGCATTTTCAAGATCTTCAATTGCAAGCTCCACTACTTTTCGAACAATTGAAAGTTCGATCGGAGTAAAGTCTTTACCTTCAATTTTTGTATAGGGGCGATCATCACCACCGAAGAAACTATCTACTAATGCGTAGGCAAGCTTACTTTCGATAACGATAAGTGCTGAGCCACGAAGTGCGTTGAAACGAAGTACACTCATGCAAGTTGGCATTGGGAGAGTGTTGATGAACTCTCCGAACTTTAAGAAGTCAGTGCTCGCATGGTTAAGTGCTGCAATCTTTCGAAGCGCACTTGAAAGGCTCACGCGGAATGAGCGCATGAATTTTTCATAGATAACATCTAATTGAGGAAGGCGGCCGCGAATGATTCTATCTTGGCTCGTAAGATCGTAAACAACGACAACTCGGTCGTCTTTCGGAGCGCCGTTATTCTGCGTATCACCGCCACTAGCAGCAACTTCCCCTTCGGAGACAGCTGCTAAGAGTGCATCAACTTCACTTTGCGATAAAACCTGGTTCATTCCATTGCCCCAACGTTATTGATAGATAAACTCAGTGAATAACACGCGCTTGATCTTTCCTTTGGTAAGGAACGAATTCACTGTGTCTCTCACCTCTTCACGAAGATATTCCTTACCTTCAACTGAAGAAACTTGCTCATATGACTTACTTGATAGAAGGGTAATGATGATGTCGCGGATCTGAGGCTTACGCTTCTCGATCTCTTCTTGAACTTTTTGTCCTTCGACTTCAAGTTCCATCAATACTTTTAAAAGCTTACGTCCGTTAGCACCCGAAAGATTCACAAGGAACATTTCCATCGGAACCATTGTTCCAACGAATTCCTTTTCATCTACCGGCGTATCTTCTGATTGAGCTGCATGCTCACCAGCGATGACATCGCTAATTCCAGGTTGCGCTGCTTCTTTCTTTTTGCCCGAGTAAATCATGAATCCAACACCCGCCACGACGAGCATGTTAATGATTACAAGAGCATAAAGGATCATCGGCTTACCAGATCTCGGTGCTTCTTCTGCTTCCATTTTTCTCGCTGCTGCTTCGTCAGCCACAGCTTCCTCCTGAATAATTTTCGAAACTTCCCTGTCTCGACTGGACTAATCACACTGGTACATCAGGAAAATGAAGCAACCACAGTGCCAACAAGCCTTTGGTCTGCTTTGCATCGGCTAGTGCGATGGGGCTGCGTTATAAGTAGTTGTGAGGTCTGAAATAATTCGAACTGACGGAGTTTCAGCTGTCGAAACTTCTGAGTGCAGTCAAAGTATTGGCGTGAATCGGTGTCACTCGACTTAAGTCGAACGCGTGTTTTTGGCCTAATGGGTCTTCTGCGAATAGCAAGATCAGCTGTGTCGATTCAAGTCTCCGCAAGCCACAGATATTTTCGCGCCAGCGCGAAAACGTGCACAGTTTTTCTGAGGGCTTCGGAGAATCGAAAGCCAAATTCGCGACAAAACTTTTTCAAAAATAAATTGACAGAGTTTCGGCGCGCGCTCGGCTTCATCTTTCGTGAATTTAATTTTGATTTGTTACCGCGATCACTTTTTCTATTTGCGTCGACTACGCAGGCTGCTGCGAGCTCTCATGCGCAGTCTAAATTGAGTTTTAAACTGTCACTACAGCTCAGAAATTCTTAAAAATTTCGATTTTAAAAGTCATGTTACGTTACTCCAACTTTGAATGTTCCCTCAAAAGGAGTGACCCATGAAGCACTTAACCGACGATCAACTCGAGCAATCTGCGGACCTAGCGCGAGCTCGCGAACTCAGTTCTCTTCAGGATATTCTCAGACACTTGAAGGAAATTGATCGGCGCAGACTTTTCTCGGAGCGAGGATTTGCTTCAATTTATGAGTATGCAATGACTCGATTGAAGTATTCCTACGATGAGGTGCACAGAAGAGTTTGTGCGATGAAATTGCTTAGGGACATGCCGGAGATTGAATCGAAGATTGCTGATGGCTCACTTCAGCTTACACATTTAACGCAGGCTCGAAGCTTCTTTCAAAAAGTTGAGCACTCTAGAGAGAAGAAGCTTGAGATTCTGAGCCAACTTGAGAACACAACCAAAGCTGAAACTAAAAAGATTCTCTACAACAAAGAACTAAAAGCTCGTTACAGCTTTGAGGCTGACCATTCTTTTAAAGTTATAGTCGAGAAACTTAAAGGCCTTCATCCGTATTTGTCGTTCGATGATTTGATGAGGAAGGTCTGCAAAATTGCGCTCGAGAAGTGTGATCCATTGGCGAAGGCAGAGCGAGTGCAAGCTAAAGAAAAGGCGCGAGGAGAAAGTCGCGCCAGCGCGAAACCTGTTGTGCAGCGTCGCTCCACTGCAAATGTTCCGAATCGATATATTCCTGCCAAAACCAAGCAACAAGTTTGGCTCGCTTCAAGTGGTAAGTGCCAAAACTGCAGTTCAACTTTCGCGCTGGAATTGGATCATGTCGTACCTTTTGCTAAAGGCGGATCGAACAATGCCGAGAACCTAAGGCTTCTATGCCGCAATTGTAATCAGCGGAAGGCAATCAAAGCTTATGGCGGGACAAAAATGGAGCAGTACCTACTTCGCGAACGTACGGTCGGTTACGAGGCACGATCAACGCTTCTCAATTAAGTTGCAAGAAGCTCGCTTTGCCTAGCGGCAACAAGCGTTTTCATTGACCAAAACGCTCATGCGGGAGTGAATAGCAGCCATTGCAAAGCGGCGAGAAATACCTCGCAAGCCAGGAGACTTATCATGAAAAAATTTGCCTTAAATCTTTCGCTGATCACTGCCGCACTAGCCGCAGCTGCGTGCGCATCAACTGCAAAGGCTTCACCACAAGTTGGCAAAACCGCGATTCAAAAAATGGCCGGCTGCTACTTGGTCGACTACAGCTACACAGAAACCGAGTCCCTCAAAGAAGGTTACGTTCGTGATAACCGCGTTTACGACGTGAACAAAAATAAATCGATCAAAGAACTGATTTACACGATCGAAGAGTCGCCAACAAAAATTCGTCTTCAACACATTCTTTTTGGCACTGATTTGAACGGACAAATTATGGCCGGATCAGAACTTCGCCATCAAGCTGAAGATTGGGAATACGAAGGACAATATCTTTACGACTTCGTCGCTCCAGCGATGTGGGAAGTTCGCGATCTTTCTCGCTCGAGAGATTCTTGGACAAGAAAAATCACCAGCCTCGATGATGGCCTCCGCTATCAGTGTACAGCACCTTGGCTAGAGAACACCGCGTACCCCGAGTGGACTTGCAATAACTACGCGCCGATTCCTGGGCGCGAATTTCGCGACATGAGCCGCAAAGACTACAACACGCTCGATCGCACAACTCGCCATGTGAACTACGGCACAAGCTGGCTTGAGCGACAAAATAACATCAAAACAATTCACGACACGGCAACCAACACGCGAACTCCGCTCGCAAAAGAAGAAGGAAAGAACTGGTATGTTCGCCTTGCAGATTCGGAGTGCGACGTGGTTCGTCCATACGTAAAAGCTCACACGCCGTTCTGGTCACTCATGCAAGAGACTTGGTCAGAAATTCTCGACGGAAAAACGGCTTTCAAAGAAAAAGTACTGCAGCCCAACCGCTACATGAAAGTAATGGAACTCGAAGAGGCTTACGCTAACCGCGATCTCAACGATCAAACGATTCGTGCCCAAGCAAAAGCAGAACTAATCAAAATTATTGAAACTTACCGAGCTTACTGAGTTTCTGGCTAACTATCTGAGCGATCAAGTCCGCACTCGCGGACTTTCGCCATGAACTCTTCGTAAATCGAGGGAGTTCCGCAAACGACAGTATCCATCGTCACCGGATCATAAGGCCGACCCTGCAAATCAGTAACGCGAGCACCGGCTTCTCGTGCGATCAACGCTCCAGCCGCCGTATCCCAAGGTTTCAACCGCTTCTCCCAGAACACATCGAAAATTCCCTGCGCAACGAAACACAAATCAAGTGCTGCAGCTCCTGCACGACGAATTCCGCGCGCCTCCTGAACTGCACAACGAAGCATCGCGAGCTGATGATCGAACTGCAAATCTTCCTGCGAAAATCCGGTTGCAAATAAGCCTTCGCTGAAGCGCTGCCGCGAGCTTACATAAATTGGATTTCCATTTAAGAACGCTCCGCCATCGCGAACTGCGTAGTAACGTGAATCTAATTTGGGAGCGTCGACAACTCCTACGAGTGTTTCGCCCTTGTAGTGAAATGCGATCGAAATCGCCCAAACCGGAAACTGATGAACGTAATTTGTGGTTCCATCGAGCGGATCAATAACCCAAAGGCCAGTTGAAGAGTCTGTTTCATTGTTGCCAGCCCCCTCTTCGCCTAGGAACTTGTGGTCTGGAAATACAGAAGATAAATACTCGACGATAGTTCGTTCACTCTCTTTATCAGCTTCACTGACTAGACCGGCTTTGTACTTTTCAGTTACGTGATGGAGATTACCGTAGTGTTGAAGCAACACTTTCTTCGCCTTGTCAGCAGCGACGAGCGCAGATTGCAAAACTTTTGATCGATCAATTTGAGCCACGTGAAAAGTCCTTCCATCCAAGGGCAAGTCAACCTTTTGACACGTTGACCTATGAGGCCGTCAAACATTAACATGAATATGTGCTGAAATGATCTCTTCGATTGGAGTTTATATGCTTGGGCAAAACGGTAGCTCTCGCTTGGATACAGTTTTAAAAATGCTTCTTATCGCGTTCGTATCACTACTTGCGTTCTCATCGGGTGTGTACTTCGGAAAAGAAATGAGCGACAGCGAGTACCAACTCAAAGCTCTCGAGAAAGACTTCAACGATAATGAGCAAGTGGCAGACGCCTCTCATGACGAAGAAGCCACTCCGCAAGAAGACGCAATGATCGACGAAGAGATCGCTGCCCTTTCAAATAAATACATGAAA
>JAYSYM010000040.1:0-7537 GCA_043727635.1 Bdellovibrionales bacterium
CGCCTGCGGCGCAGCCAATCGAGATTACCGCTAGAGATGTAATGAATCGCGAGAACATACTCACTTATCGGAGTTACACTCTTACACATGAGTAACGCAGCATTGCTACCACCTGGTAGCAGCTACCTTTTAGTGGCTAGCTTCCTGGACAACTTCGTCAGCTTGAAGATTCTCACCATGTCGATATCGATCGACCAGGTTTAAGTCTTTAGTCGGGAATGAGAACAGAAGCGCATGGCTCGATGACGATGGGTCTTCGATCGTAATCGCAATGTAATAAAGCTCTGCTTCTTCTTCTGTGCAGTCTTTGATGAAGCTTACGAGAATGTTTCCATCAAGATCGTTGGTTCGCCAAATCTCATCGGCGTCTTCGATCGTGCTTTCACGGTTGTCTCCGTAGTCGTGAAACTTCTCTTCTGGAACGTCTTTATCGGAGCGAACTTTTAGCATCGCTTTGTAAAGGCCAACAGCTAGGTCGTCGCCTTCACCGAGCGCATCACCTTCGATCGCGCCTTTAGCAACTTCCTTCATCACGCGGTCGTAGACCAAATCGCCGCGGCGATATCTCTCAATAAGCTTAACGTCCTTCGTAGGGAAGTGAAGGAATACGAAGCTCGGTGTATCACCAGTTTTGTAAACCATGGCGACGTAGTAAACCGATTCGCCGTTAACTGAGAAGTGTGCGATGTAATTGTGAACTCGGTAGCCCTGAATCGTATCGAGGTCTTTCCAGATCTCATCTGCATCATCAAGAACTTGCGAAAGTAACTCTTCGTAAAGAGCGAGTTCGTCGTCTTTGAAATCTGAAGGCGAACGACTAGAGAAGAACTCTTTTTCGAGAGCCTGAATTTGTGGCAAGAAATGGTCGTAGAGTTCCTCTTCGCTGTGGAAGATTAAATTCTTCTCAGCGTCGATAACGATCTCAGCATTGTGAACGAGTAGCTTACGGGCAGCTCTTCGTTTGTCGGCAGTTCGGGGCATAAATCACCTCGAGTTGGCACTCCTTGTAATGACACTTCCGAGTGAGCATTCAGGACGTACCGTTGGTCTAGTTTTCTCAAGCTGGACCTACTCCTTAATCGTATGAGACATGACCAGCATTGTCAAATTTGTGGAGTTTGTTGTTGCCTGCGACTAGTTGATTTCACACAATAATTTTAGGGGCACGAAAATTCCAGTAAATGCTCCTGGTGTTTCAAGATGAGACGCT
Organism: Bdellovibrionales bacterium; assembly: GCA_043727635.1. GTDB lineage: Bacteria > Bdellovibrionota > Bdellovibrionia > Bdellovibrionales > JAMPXM01 > JAYSYM01. The sequence continues at coordinate 1,211 of JAYSYM010000040.1, forward strand.
TCGAATCCACATGCATCTCGCAAGGAGGCGTATGAACCGGACTCAAGAAGATAAGAATTTAGATCAGATCGAGTATCTACTGTCGCAATCTACGCAAGGCATTCATTTCATGTTCGACAATGCAGACATCGTCAAGGTGTTGAGTCGTCCAACTGATGAAACTGAATGTTTGAGTTTTTCAAACATGGAGAAGGTTCAAGAACTTTTAACGAAGTTCATCGCTAAACCAAGCTTGGTAGAAAAGCGTCTCTACCTAGAAACGCTCAATAAGGAAACTTTTGAGATGTTGATTCGTGCTTACTTCCAGTTGGTGGAAAACACGATCTTAGCGAATACAAAGATCCGTCATTAATATGAAAACTGTGCTGATTCCACTTATCCTTATGTTGGTTGGTTGTTCTTCAGCACAAAAAAATGAACCTGCTCAGCAGAAATTGCCAGAGGCTTCGGTCAAGGGACCAGTCACTCTGAAGATGAATGCTAAGAAGGGGAACGTTGAAAACACTCGTTACCGCTACCATTCAGTTTCTGAAAGTTTTGAAGAAGGCGCGATTCGTCTTCGTCAAGAATCGGGAGTGGAGTTCGTAACGAAAACTGAAACGGTTCAAGCTGACGACAACAAACTTCTTCAGTTCGTAACTACCACAGAGAAAAGTGGTGAAGTTGATCTTCATCCAATGGCGATGCCTGAACTTAATGAACGTCTAGAGATGGGTTTGCTTCGTACCGGACAAGTCATCATGGCTGGCTCGTATCCGAAGCAGTCGATCTTTTACGTGCCTCAAGTTTCTTTACCAGAAGGTAAGGTTGAAGTCGGTGATACTTGGGAGTTGGAAGCTGGTTGGGTCACGCTTGATCAATCAGTTCCGTTCATCGCGAACATGGTTTCAATTCTAAAAGGCTTTGTTAAATGCGGAAACGAAAGTTGCGCTGACATTGAGTTGTCTGGCGAAGTTCGACTTCAAGGTACTCTTCCAATCGGTTTCAAGAACGAGTGGAAGGGGCGAATGTTGTTCGCTCTAGATTCAGGTGTGCCTGTTTGGTCAGTCACGCAAAGCCGCGCCGACTACGGCGACGGAGCAGTTCAAAGAGTTGAGACATCTTGCTTAGAAACTTTGATGGAAGAGCCTGCAGCGTTAAAAACTCAGATGAATCCAGTTTGCAAAGCGTCAGTAAAGCCAACTTCGCCGGCTCCCACTAAGCCAGCGCCCGAGAGCGCTGCGATTCAAGATCCCGAAAAAATTTAGCCAGTCTGTTCAAAACTGGCTCGCCTGAGCCGGCCGCGCAGAGGCCCCTGCAGAGCCGAACCTGCTTTGGGCAATGTTGGTATATTGTCAAAAATGTTGGTATATCGGCATGAGCATCGAACACGCAGTTTAGATGTCAGCCGATTCGACCAGCTCAAATTTTATAAGTGGAAATCGAGCTTCTAAATCTTCAATAATTCGCAACGAGTTTTTGTAATGGTCGGGTGACTTCGTTCGACAAGTTGAAATTGTCGTTGGTGCATCGTCGTTACTAGAGCAGCTTTCATATATGGCATCGCCGACGATTTTGATCACAGGGGCGTGTTCCCCCAAAACAACTACTTCGCTTGCCCGAGGAATTTTAAGGTCGTAGATCACGCCGCTGTACGAGCCGATGTAGCGATCGCCTAAAATATCGGGAAGGAAATAGTTCAACATCTTCTTCTGGATGAAAGGTGTAACGTCGCGGATGAAATCCGGTCGCGAGGATTCGTAAAGCGCCAGAAGTCGATCAAATTCCAAATCGTTGCCTGGCTTGTTCGCCTCTTCAAAAGCCCAAGGAATCAAGTAGTTGATTTCGTAACCCTGAGCCTTCGCTTTTTGAATTGCTTGCGCAGCGCCGTCGGCAGAAGACTGGTTTCGATCCCACTCACGACTTAGATGTGTAGCGAACAAAAGTTTACTTGCTGTCGAAGAAATTTTTTCGTCGTCGAGGTAGTACTTCGACATGTCCGCTGTCGCTGCCGGAAGGCTCAAAGAGTAGAGAAGCGCTAAGCACAGCAAAAAAGTCTTCATGAGTCCTTAAGTTCGGCGTAGGTGACGCCGTCGCCGCCGGATTCGCCGATGGCAGCTTTCCATTTTTTTACGTAAACACTTCGTGAGAGGTGGGCGCGAACTCCGCGTTTGAGGACTTCTGTGCCGTGGCCGTGGATGATTTTCACTCGGTCTTCGTTGTTGAGTGCGGCGGCGTCGAGTTGTATTTCAAGATTTGAAATAGCTTCTTCAACAGTTTGACCGCGAACATCGATCACTCGTTCTGATTCGTGAAGGCTTACGACAACGTTTGAGCTGCGGCGAACAATTTGCGCTGTAGGATTTTGCATATTTTGCGCAGGCTTCAACTGCTGCCAGCCGATGAAGAGTCGCATTGAGTTGCTTAGAACTGGAATCTCACCTTTGCTGTTTGCTTTGCCTTGAATCGTTCCCTCTTGGCTGATCGATGGAATAAAGACGCGAGAGCCGGGCGGATAGATTCGCTCGAAATCCTCGACAGTCTCGAGTTTGCGGCCAACGCTCGGTACAGTTGAGGCCTTAATTACTTCGGGAAGATCGTGTTTAATTTGCGTTAGCTTCTCGTGTTTTTTAAAAATTTGATCCACGTGCGAAAGCTCGATCATCGAATCAATTTTACGCTCAGCTTTTTTAACTGTGCGATCCATCCATTGATCTCGCTCAGCTCTGAACTTTGCGATTAATTCTTGATACTTATTTTTATGCTCGCGAACTTCTTTAGCTTCCGCTTGCAGATTACGTCGAAGTTCTTGGAGTTCATCGCGCATTTGCTCAATCTCATGCATGTGCTGATGTTGAGCTTTCATTTCAGGGCTTAAGAAATCAAGTGCTCGATCGATCACTTTCGTATCTACACCCACTCGTCTTGCAGTTTGGAGTGCGAGCGACTGGCCAGGCACGCCCATCAGGAACTGGTAAGTCGGTTGGCCTGAGTTGCTATTATACTCGAGTGATCCGTTGACCACGCCAGACTTCGCTTCCCATCCAACTTTGAGCGGGCTTAAGTGGCTTGTGATAACGCCAAACACTTTGTTGTTTGCGTAAGTCTCAATGAAGCTTCGGGCAAGTGCTGAGCCTTCTTCGGGATCAGTGGCGCCGCAAATTTCGTCGATTAACAGAAGATTATCACTCCCGACGCGTTTTGCTGCTCGATCTAAAACTTTTAAGTGGGCAGCGAAAGTTGAGAGATGTTCTCCGACACTTTGTGCATCGCCGACACCAACTTCGAGATCTTTGAAGAAAGGGAGTACTGAACCTTCAGATGCACAAATAGGTAAACCGCAGCGAGACATTTGCGCAGCTAAACCTACAGATTTTAGCAGAACTGTTTTTCCGCCAGCGTTCGGGCCTGAGAGTAAAAGAATTCTTCTTTCTCCGCCAAGTTTCACTGTATTTGGAATCACTTTATCTAAATCACTTCTCAAAACCAAAACAGGGTGTCGGACTTCGATTAAGTCGATTCGATCTTGATCAAATTCGCAATCTTGTCCTTGAAGCGTTTCAGTCAATTTACCTTGAGCAAATCTGACGTCCGCTTGAAGCATGACTTCATTAGAGCGTTCAAAATCTATGAACTGCGTTGTTAGATACTGCGAGAGCTCCTGAAGGAGTCTTTCAATTTCAGCTTCGATTTGAACTTCAATCTCTCGAAGGCGATTGTTCAACGGAACAACAGCTTCAGGCTCCATGAAGACAGTTTGCTTTGATTGGCTTGAAGCGTGAATGATTCCTTCAACGTGATGTTGCATTCCGCTTCGCACCGGCAACACCCAGCGACCTTCGCGAGTCGTCACGTATCTGTCTTGAAGAATGCCTTCCATCTGGTGGTGGTTGACTAGTTTATCGAGTGTCGTTTGAAGAGACCGAGTTTGAATGCTTTTCTCGCGATAAAGGTTCTGGAGAGTTTCACTGGCGTCAGTTTTAATTTCACCTTCAGGGGTAATGATTTTGTCGATCGCTGATAGCGGACGAGTTGCATCCACTAGCTTGGCTTTAAGTGTTGTGACCCACGGGCCTGACAGCGGACGAACGACTTCTGAAAGTGCGTAAGCTTCGAGGCAAAATCTTCGAACATCTTTTAACTGAATGACGGTGAGGACCGCATGGCGTTTGAGTGGAACGCTCCAAGTTGGATAAAGATCGAGACTTTCCATAAACGGACGCTCGCCATGCGAGAGAACTGCTAAAGCTTCACTTATCTCGCGAAAGCTTTGTTTAGCTTCAGCTGGAGATTTTAACGGTGAAGTTTTTGCGAGTTTAGCTCGAGCGACTTCGCTTGTTGCGAAGGATTCGAGTTTACTTAGTACTTCTTTCCAATCGAGTGCGTCGAATTCCACCCGCCAAGACTATCAATAGAAGAGAAACAAAGGCCAGCGCCCAGATCCAAAATCCTGCAATTTTTTCGTAGACGGTGTGGGGGGGATTTTTTTTGTACGGAACTTCAAGAACTCCAAACCATTCAGTATGAATCGGCGACTGCTCGAGGACCTTTCCGCTAGCTAAGATTGCAGTTGTGATGCCGGTGTTGGTCGAACGAACCAGGGGGCGGCGCATCTCGATAGCTCTAGCAAGGGTCATGTAAAGATGTTGATGAGGCTCAAAGTGCTTTCCGAACCATGAGTCGTTAGTCACATTGATAATGACTTCAGCACCTTTTGCCGCGAGCTGTGCCGAGAACTCAGGATAAAGGCCCTCATAGCAAATTTGTGGCCCGATTTTAAGCTCTTTGTAGGTGAGGACTGTTGGGCCGTCGCCAGCGCCAAAATTTGAAATTGCCGGAATCAATTTTGGTAACCACGGGAAAAATTTTGCTCCTGGAAAATACTCGCCGAAGGCTAACAGGATAGTTTTTCTGTAAGGTGGAGAGACTAGTTCACCATTTTCATCGAATAAGAATATTCCGTTGTAAGTTTTTTTGAGCTCGAGATCTTCAGAGTAGCCACCTGATAAAAGCGGAGTCTGAAAACCTTTGATCGCTTCGCGAGTTTTCTCGTACAAGCGCGAGTGTTTAAAAGCTGCATCCAAGTTATCTGGGTAGGCAGTTTCGGGCCAGATGACGAGATCAGCTTTTTGTTGACTGAGAACTTCAGTGGTCAGGCGCAAGTAAGTATTCAGGATTTTATCTTGGTATTGTCCGCCCACTTGGGCATAAATCTTTTCGAGATTTCCGATGTTGCCTTGGATTGGTGCGACCTTGAGGATCGCATCAGACTGTTGCCATTCTTTTCCGTATGACCAACCGACAAAATTCAAAGCGGCGAAAATTGAAACTGCTGTCGCGAAAATTTGCAGAGATCGTTTTCGCGAAACCGTTATCCACGCTAAGTACAACATCCCGTTGAGCAGAAGAGTTAAGATGTTGAGGCCCTGAAAGCCAATGATGTCAGCTAACTGCATGGCAGGAAATTTTGCCCAAAGCCAAGTGTAACCGAGGTGCCAAGGGAAAATCGTCGGAAACACCATCTCAAAAAAACCGAATATCGTGATGTAGAGACCAATGCGTTGAGCAGTGGTGAAGTGAAGTTTTTTATCGAGCCCGACAACTATCGCGCCAGTCACTGCGAAGTAAAGATGAGCGATGCAGGCGAAGCCAAGTAGCACGAACAGACTAAGTGGTAGCGGAATATGGCCGAATTCTCGAGCTGTTTCTTCGATCCAATGAAAGCCAATGAGATTCAAAACGAATTGAGTAACGAAGCCGCCGATAAGTGCTGTTTTCCATGAGTCAGTCGTATCCCAAAATCTCCACAACGGAATCATACAGAAGAAAATTGCCCATGGGGGAAACGGAATATAGCTTGTGCCGATCAGTAAGCCTGATACGATCGGAAGTCGATAGGCGCTGATGAAGCGTAGTATTCGTAAGCGGATTTTCTGGATGCGCATACCGAAAGCTTAGCTCAAGAGAAGGAGTGATCCAATTGGAAATCGTACGTCGAATTGAATCTTGTCCGAAGTGCAACAGCGGTTTGAGGGTCGGCTCTTCCGAATGCCCTAGCTGCGGCATCTTAATTCCAAAAATCCTTGCTCAAATCGAAGAACCTCTTCAAGCAGATTTCAGACGAGAATTCGGGGCCGACTTTACGGATCGTTGGCAGGCGGTCGTTGCTGATTACGAAAATGAAGATGCGCACTGGAGCTTCATCACTCATTGTCAGCAGTTCAACGCTTTAGAGTTTGCGGCTTATCGCTATCGTCGGCTCATCGATGTCGTCAGAGATGACATTGCAATTTCGATGTTGAAAAGGGTCGAAGCCTTGGCTGGAGTTGAACTTCAAGAGCTTGCACT
>JAYSYM010000041.1:0-2438 GCA_043727635.1 Bdellovibrionales bacterium
ATGATGAAGAATATTGAGGCGCTCAAGAGAGGCGATGTACTTAAAATCCGATTTGGCGTTATCGATCGCCGTGAAACAATTGGTTTTGAATTGCGAAAAGATAGCGACACAACATTTAATGGAACAAAAGCCGTCGTGATTCGTATGAAGCCATCAAGCTTTGTGATCGCAGCGGTAGTTAGTCCGCTTTATTTTACTTTTGATGAGCAGGGGACACGAGGTCTTGAGTTAAGAGGCCGTCTTCCCGTGAAAGTGAAAGACGGAAGTTCATGGGCCGATTTCGACGGCCGCATGGTTTACAAATACTAATTATTTCTTTTTCTTTGGAGTGCGAATGCGCTCCTCCTATTTTTTCTTTGGAGCGAATGCGCTCCACTTAGAACTTATATTCCAAATTGGTAATTGAGATTGATACCAAGATGGTTTTTCAACGTCGAGCTTGGTGATTTCAAAAGTACCGATCGTACCTTTGCTCCCCGAAGCTTTGATTGTCTCAACGATGTTCGCTGGAGTTGCATCCGGAGACTTTAATCTCATAAGAGCAGCTAGGCGGGCCGTAATCGGTGACGCCATTGATGTTCCGCTGAGAGGAGCTAAGCCCTTATAGTCCTTGCAATCAGCTGTGAATACATCAACTGAAGCGTTGTAGGTCTTCTCGTCTTTCGCTCCTGCCATCGCGCGACCCGCTGATGAAGACGGGCAAGTCAGTTCAGGAAATGTCGAGATCACATCTTCACCTAAAGTGAAAACAATCTCGGCACCACTTAGAACTACGTTTGTAAAATCAGAGACTTCGCTATCGTCAGCGAGTGAGCCAACGCAAAGCAAGTTCGGAAGTTTGCTTCCACATGGGAAATTTACGCGAACGTTTTGATCGATCCATGCGCCATCATTACCAGCTGCAGCTACAAACAAAATTGTTGGATACTTTGCTACGATCTGATCCCACTGGCCAGCAAGTGCTTTAATCTTTTCATATTCTTCGCCTTCGCTCTCTTTAGCGCTAAAGCCCAAAGAAATATTGATGACTGAAGCGCCGGCAGCGGCAGCTTTATCAACTGCCGAGAAAAGCTGATTGGCAACAACAGCAAGTTCTTCGGCATCAAGTGGGCCTTCACCCGTAACGTTACGAGGAAGTACGCGATAAGGAAGGATGCCGATTTCTGGTTTGTCGTAAACAGATAAGCCAGCAACGTGAGTACCGTGGTAAGTGCCCGCAGTCATTTCCTGATCAATCGCACGGATTGGATTTAAATATGACTTAGACCATTTAGTTAAGTAGCCAGCAGCTTTCTCAAAGTTTGCAATTGCTAGCAGAGCATCGGCTTTGCGGTCTTCGTTTGCTTTCGGATCATAATGACTAGTTCGCACGATATAAGGAGATGGCCAATTGTCACCGCCAACAAAGTCGTAACCTGCTCCGACAGCCTGACCTTTTTCGTCGAGCGTAAAGTGAATGTGCGACGAAAGTTTCGAGTGATTGTAGTCGACGCCCGAGTCGATCACGGCAACGAGGATTTTGTGCGCTTTATTCTGAGCTACAAAATCACGAGCCGCAGGGGGAGGGTTAGCGATGCTCAAGGCATCGGGTGCCACGATCTTTTGATTATCGACGATTTCACACGCTGTTAAAGAGAAGAGAAGCAGCAAGAGTAAAAGTGAGCGCACTTGGGATCCGCCTTTTTGAAATTCAATTGGTGAGCAATATCACTGCACTGCGGCACAAATGTCAAATTTCTGAAGAAGATCCGAACCAGTTTTTTCTGGTTTCTTGAATGGTGAGCGCTCTAAGTTTTGCGGGCGCGAATTCATTCTTTAATAGGTCAAACAGAATGAAACTGAGCGCCTCGCCTGATGTATTAGGATAGAGGTCGTTGAGCATCTGTCCTTCGAGCTTTCTTATAATTTTTTCCTGCACCCGTGTGTCTATTACATCCCTCGAGAAAATGATTCCGGTTGAAGGGTCAATCGGCGCTTCGATAGTTACCATCACTTGATAGTCGTGACCGTGCGTTCGAAAGCACATTCCGTAGAGCCGTTCGTTTTCGGCATCACTTAAATCTGGGTTGTTTAAGTTATGCATCGCTCGAATTTTATAGCGACGCGTGAGCGTTACGAAACTCATTTCGCCGCTCCAAATTCTACCCATAAATCGTCAGTCTCAAACAGCCGTACTTTATATAGACGCATTTCTACTTGCGGTAGCTTCGCTCTTCGTAAATCTTCGATTCTCTTAAAGCAGTAGCGTGCAAGGTTCTCGGTTGTTGGAATCGCTTCCTTAAATTCGGGAACATCGAAGTTGAGGTGTTTGTGATCCAAGTCGTCGGTGAGAACTTTTAGAAGATCATCGATATCGAGAAGGTTAATAATCAAGCCTGACTTCGCATCAATTCGACCTTCAAAAAACGCTTCGAGCAAATAGTTATGGCCGTGACCAT
>JAYSYM010000042.1:0-2437 GCA_043727635.1 Bdellovibrionales bacterium
GTTGGCCTAGCTGATCCAGAAGCAGTTCAAGTTGTTGCCCGTCGTTTAAAAAAGAATGGCGTTGAAGTCATCACCGAAGCTAAAGCGAAGAGTTATAAAAAATCTGGCAGCGGCGTCGAAGTTACTGTCGATGTTCAAGGCAAAGAACAAGTTCTCAAAGCTGAGAAGATTTTAGTTACGGTTGGTCGCAAGCCAAACTCTGATCAGATGAACTTAAAAGGTATTGGTCTACAAATCGACGAGCGCGGCTTCATCAAGGTAAATGCTCAACGTCGAACCAACCTCCCAAATATTTTTGCCATCGGTGACATCGCAGGACAACCGATGCTAGCGCATAAAGCTTCACATGAAGGCGTGTTGGTTGCAGAAGTGATTGCAGGAAAGAATCGCGTCTATGATGCGAAGACAGTTCCGGCAGTAATTTTCGTTGATCCAGAAATTGCGTCAGCAGGAATGACCGAAGACGAAGCGAAAGCGGCTGGTCACAAAGAACTCAAGATCGGTAAATTCCCATTTGCAGCAAACGGTCGCGCAGTTTCAATTATGGAAACTGACGGGTTCGTAAAAGTAATTGCAGACGCAAAAACTCATGTTGTGCTTGGAATTCACATCGTTGGCCCTGAGGCATCGAATTTAATTTCTGAAGCAGTATTAGCAATCGAAATGGGTGCGCGCATTGAAGACCTGGCTCTCACTATTCATCCTCATCCAACTTTGGGTGAGACTATGATGGAGGCTGCTGAAGCAGCGCTGGGTCATGCGATTCACATCATCCAGAAGCCTTTGAATGCGAAAAAAACACCAGAAGTGCAACGCTAAGTAGCTGTTTTGCGAGGCGTTCTTGGGGTCGCCCAAAGTTCTCCTTATGTCGTCGTTATTTTTTCGAAATCACGTCAATTCTTAGTTGTATCACCCTAAGTTGCTTACTAGATTCCCTCGTGAATGAGGCAGGGGTGCCTTGTTTATTTTCCGGGGGGAATCAGTGAAATTAATTATCATCTTGTCGCTTCTTTTGTGCGTATCAATCTCTCAAGCCAATTCAGGTTTAAAATATGATGCGAACGTTGCTCCGGTAGTGAAGCAACAAATGGAAGACGACATCGTTTTCATCAAATCAATCAACGGACCAAAAACTACTGCACTTTACGCTCAGATCTTCGGAAAGATGGAAGGCACAACTTTAACTAACTGGTTGTTGTCTCGAGTAAAATCGGTTGGCTACGAAGTGCGTAACGACGGCGCAGTAGCTTACGTGATGATGTTAATGCCATGGAAAATGTGGCTCACTCAAAACTTCGTTCAGTTTAGCCATCCAGCAATCGCTCGGTTAATGATCGTTTACCATGAAGCTCGTCACACTGAAGTGAAAAGTGGCGGCAATCCGCATGCGACTTGCCCGACGCCTTTCAAAGATGAAAAGGGCGCCGACATGAAGAGCATTTGGACTGGTCGACTTCTTCAAGGCGAAGCAGCTTGTGATAGCACTCCGTTCGGTTCATACGGCTCATCAACTATCTTGTTGAAAAACGTTGCGATGAACTGCGACTCTTGCTCAGAAAAAGTAAAGATGGATGCCGACATCTATGCAGCCGATCAGATTGGTCGCGTAACTAATTCGCAAGCTAAAGAACAAATGAAACAGGACTTCAGTGTCCAGTAGAAGAATTTTGTTCTTCGCGGTGGCGAGCATATTTGTGCTCGCTATTGTGGGCCGATACGGAGTCCAAGAGATTTCGGTCGATGGCGACCACCAACAAGACGACCAGCAAGAAGCCACAGGCGATCTCAATCATTTCTCTGATGAAAATGCAAAATCTCAAAGCCTCGCAGTCAAACCTCAAGCCGAAGTCGTGCCCCTGTCAGGCATCGCTGCTTCAAAGCCAACTTTAACCCCGACCGATCAAAAAAAGTTGGAGCTTCTTAGGACAGTTATTAAAACTGGCAAAGACAACGACCCGCGGGTCGATAAGGAATTAAAAAGTCTCACTCCTGCACTCAAGAATGCCTTAAAGAAAGAGTATGAGCAGCTTCCGCCAGAGCATCGAAATGGACGTGGCTTCATCGCTTTTATAATTGGCCGTTCAATGAGTGAACAAGCAGACGTCGATTTTCTTGCGAAAGTGGTGCAAGAGGAGCCGTGCTTAAGCTTTAAGGACTGTAGTGCAAAAGGTCCGATGTATCAAGAGGCTGAAGAGCATTCAACCCAAGTGACATTGAATTATCCGCAGATTGTTGCGACGAAAATGTTGAAGCAGAATTTATCTAAAGCTCCGCCGGAGTTGCGCGGGAAGATTAACGAAGTTCTCGCTGAGTCTCGCTACTAGCTAGCGACTATTTTTTCTCGATACTAAACGCTACTTTTTTGATTCCAGCAGTTTTAACGATGTCGATGATTTCGGTTAATCGCTCGAGTGTAACACTCTTGTCGGCAGCTAAG
>JAYSYM010000043.1:0-7527 GCA_043727635.1 Bdellovibrionales bacterium
AGAACGATTAGCCAACAAGATTGCCACCGACATAGCCAATCGTCGGGAAGACCGCAATATTATTGACGATTTCAACGCCTTCTAACAGACTATTCAGGACTAACGGATTAAGCATAAGAAACACTCAATGCTCACGGAAGGGCAAAGTGTACAAGCATCTATCGAGACCCCGACGTCGCAACATCAGACGTGTGACAAAATTTAGTACGCCATCTGCTCTTGCGGGACTTTTGTTCTTTGCTCTCTCAATAGTTGCGCCCGCTCAAATTCAAAAAGCTGAGACGCGAGTTTTCTCAAAGGGTTTAAGCGTTACAGTTGAAAGATCTTCACCCGCGTTTGCTGCACTCGAGGACGATCTTGATAATTCAGCGCCAGCTGAAATTATCATGCCTAAAAAATCCTTAGGAAAAATTTCTTCTGGAAACGACTTTCTCGTGTATGCACAGAGAATCGTTAATGAGAATCGGCGCGAAGCGCAAGTTGTCCTACAACAACAAATGGCTCAAGCGTCGAAGCATCATGTAATTGAAATCTCTCGCGAAGAACTTCTACAGTCACTCTTCCTTCCACTCGTTGTTGCTTCGAAGATTGCGCCGCAAGTTCAAACCAAAAAGCCTTTGGCTGATGTTGGACACTACGAAGTTAATAACACGGCTGCGCTGATTCCGAAGCCGCTTCCAGATTCGTTGAAGCCAGACACCTCTATTGATCCGGCACAACCGCACTTAATTCGCGGGCTTCTTGAATTCACTAGCGGGTTAGCACTTACTTCTCCGACCGATGAGCTCACTGTCTTTCAAGAAGTTGAAGGCGAGCATTGGCAAGAGGGAACAGTTTGGATTCGCGAGGGTCGTTACGCAATTGAAGTTCCAAATCGCGAAGGCTTGTTAGTTGCTGAGTTGCGCACCGAGCGCGGTGAACTGCTAGGTCGCGGAGAGCTCGAGCTCACTCATCTTCCGGTAAAGAAAAAGAACCAGTTTAAAGTTAGCGACGTGACAATCAAGCTTCACCCGGTTTCAAGCACTCTCGATGGCAGAATCCTTTCTGCCTACAGCCACAACGATGTGAAAAAGGCTGTTGCTAATGCCCAAGTTGAAATCCTGGGTGTCGGTCACAGAATTAACACTGAGAAAGACGGTCACTTCGAAGATACGCAAATCCTCGAAGGCTCAAGTGTGATCATCCAAGCGCAAAGAAGCGGCTACTGGGGAACCCTTGCAGCTGGAAGTAGCAAAAACCGAAATGAGTTTACGCTTTACCCGAACAAAATGCTTAAGGCGTTTATGTCTTTCGCCCTAGAAAATAGCAGGACGAATGACCCAACAATCAAATTCGATCAAGACACTTCACTCGTGTGGGGAAAAATCACTCGTAACGGAAAGCCCGTGGCTGGCGCACATGTTGAGTTGATGACGACTGACAAGCAGCTCAGCCCGATTTACTTCAATGAGTTGATGATTCCAGATCCGAAACTTAAGGCGACGACCGCTAATGGTCTTTATGCATTCTTGCCGGTGCCGCCAGGCGCACACGCCGTGCAGGTTACAGAGCAAGGCATTTTGTCAGAGCCGATCGTCTTCCCAACTGAAGGCCGCCACGTCTCAACAATTGATATTGAAACGATGAACTGGAAGCGAATGGTTGTTAAATCATTCGATGCTTTCGCTCCACAAACTCAAGTAGCCACAGACATGTATCGGCTTGGATTTGACTCCGAGAAAAAACGGTCTTCAGGGACAGCAGAACTTAAGTACGTTCCGAGCACATCACTTCTGATTCTCAATTCAATTCCTGCCGGAGCAGAGTACGCACCTTCACGTGTGAGTGTGACTCGACAAAGCACATTTGCTTATCTTCCAATGGTGAAGACTCAGTGGCTAAAGGGATTGATGGCCGGAAGAAGAAATCCAGGAACTTCGATTGCAGTTGGCTTTGTAAATACCAAGAAGACGTATCGTGTTCATCCAGATGTCGGCGCGGCCTCTACAGTAATTTACTTCGACCCTGAAGGAAAAGAAGTCGAGGGCAACCTCGGCGTACCGGGGGGGGGCTATATTGTATTCAACTTAGATCCTGGATTTAGAACAATTTCGGTAGTTCCTCTCGGAACGGACTCGGTTTCTGCGCAAACGGTCTTGGCAGATTCGAAATTCGTAAATTTAATTAACCACGTGATTCGATAGTTTTCTTCGAAGCAAATTTAGCTCGTAAATCATCTTTGCGATCAGAAGGAATATGCAAACGATAGCCGCGTGGCAAAGTCGTGTTGCGCTTGAAGGCCTGCTTCAGATCTGGATTATAGAGAAGTACTTCGTCGGCAGACAACCCGGTCACTCTTAGAATATTGTTTGTGCGCATCGCGCGCGGCAAAATCACGTTGTCTTCGGTGAACATATTTGGTGAGCCTGCGAACGCGAAGATTTCGTCTTTATACTTTTCTGCATAGAGTGCCGCTAAGAAGGAAGGGAAGTAATTGGTTCCGGCAAATCCGAATGCTTTAGTTTTATATTTTCCGAGAATGTCTGCGATGTTATTAGAGCGAACGACTTTAGTTGCTTTGCGAACGCCGCCGGGACCGTGATTGTAAGCAGTGATCGCTAAAGGCCATTTTCGCTGAAGAATTAAATGGTTTTCTTTCAACAGTCGAGCAGCAGCGTGAGTAGACTTCAGCGGCGATCGACGCTCGTCAATTCCATCTTTAATAATTAAAAACTTCTTTCCAGTGTTTCCGATGAATTGCCACACGCCTGACGCGCCGGCCTTACTTGTTGCGAGATGGTTGAAGCTGCTCTCAACTAAAGGAATGCGAGTCAGCTCAGGCGGAATTTTATGTTGAACAAAAATTCTATCCATCTCAGGCAAATACTGCCCCGAAATAATTAAGCCTTGTTCAAAATGATCTTTCTGACCAGTCTGCACGCGAACACTTGCAGCAGCTAACTTAGCATTTCGCGAAAAGCTTCCCGGAAGTGTTTGAATTGCTTCAACGAGCTTTGCTTCATCAACTGTTAGTTTCGCTCGAGTCGGATTTGTTAAACGCGAAATCTTTATGAGTTTGGCGCGAATCGAGTTTACCTCGGCCTTAACAAAGGCTTCAGCCTTTAGGTTTCGCTGCCAGCGTCGGCTTGGTTTATCAGTGTAAATAATAGGTGAGATGTCGATAACTTTATAAACGATCCAAGGATATTCGCGGTGGTGAATGACCTGATCTTCAGACGGATGTTTTGTATAAATGTCGAACCAAAATCCGACTCGATTTTTTAAGCGAGCATCAATCTCAAACAAATTTGTTACGCGCTCTTCGTAATCGGAAAGAATTGAATTTTTGTCGAACTCTGGTGGAGCGGTTGGATCGACGGAAACTTGTTTAAGAACACTTTCTACAGAAGTCTCGATTTGGGTTTTAACTTCCGGCCGCGCCTTCTGAGTAGAAGGCGAATTGACGATAGCCGCTGTAGCCGAGAGGCCAATGAGCAGGCTGGTCATTAATAGAATTTTGCCGAAGTTAATTTTGATCATTTCAAGCGGTACCAGAGCAAGCGGAGTGCCACGAAACCCAGTGTATTCGAGCCTATAGCGGCCCTCAGGTCGAATTAACTAAGAGTGCCGGTAATGAGGTGACGATCGGCCCAAGAAGGTCACTGTTATGAGTTTTATCTGTACCGAGTTTTTGTTTGCAACCCCTCTAATCAGTCGCTCTAATTGAGCTACCAAAAATTGGAGGGGTCCCCATGAAAGCATGTGCCATCGCACTAGTAGTTTCTTTTGTTTCAATCGCCGCTCACGCAGAGATGCCGGAAGCCAGCTTCTCTAAGCCAGAGGGAGTTTCAACGCAATCCGCACCTAAGGCAGTTAGCTCAAGCCCGTTGCGCCAAGGTGTACGCATGGCTTTCCTAAAGCCTGTTCTTAAGATGAAAATGAAGGCCACGGTTGAGGGTTTCGGATCATTCACGGACACTGAGAAACTTGATAGCGCAAACGGCGTATCTGTAGGCTATGCATATCTACCGATTCAGAGCGCAGGTTTCACAACTAACCTTGCACTTATTAACATTAAAGAAAACGGCGACGACAGCGTTTCAATGATCCGGGCTGACGGTAACCTTGCATTCGCAGTTAACCCGATGATGAACTTTAAGGGCGGGCTCAACCTCACAACTCTTAACAAGTCTGAATTCCGTAAAGACTTCAAGCCGGGTGTTGGTTTTCAAGCTTCAGCTGGCTTCCAGCTGAACCGCAACCTCGGTGTTGATGTTGGCTATGTAACAATGAATCAACAGAGTAAGACGATCGATGGAGTTTCGATGTCACTTGAAGAAAGTGGCCCGGAAGTTAGCCTTACAGGCACGTTCTAGATCGTAATTGTTTCTTTGTAGAGGCCGAACACTTCACGAAGAGTGTTTGAGATCTCTCCAAGGGTGACGTTGGCTTCGACAGCGTCTACGAAAAGCGGCATCAGGTTTTCATTACCTTGAGCCGCTTTTTTTATTTTTGCGAGCTGTTCATTTACTTTGTTCTGATCGCGTCTTGCCTTGAAAGCCTTTAATCGCGAAACCTGCTCGTTGGCTACGGCCTCGTGAATCTTTAGAACATCCGTGCGATCAGTTTCTTTTTGAATAAAGTCGTTAACGCCAACGACGATCTCATCTTTGCTCTCGACGGCTCGCTGATAAACGTAAGCGGCCTGTTGAATCTCTCTTTGAATCCAGCCGGTTTCGATACATTTAACAACGCCGCCTAAATTCTCAATGCGATCGATGTAGCTTAAAGCATTCTTCTCAAGCTCTGTAGTCAGGCTTTCAACGAAGAACGAACCAGCCATTGGATCAATAGTGTCTGCAACACCAGATTCGTTGGCGATGATTTGCTGTGTGCGGAGCGCGATCGTTACGGCTTTCTCTGTTGGAAGTCCGAGAGCTTCATCCATTGAGTTAGTATGCAGGCTTTGTGTTCCGCCGATGACTGAAGCTAACGCTTGCACAGTTACGCGAACGATATTGTTTTCAGGCTGCTGAGCTGTGAGCGTGCTTCCCGCAGTTTGCGAGTGGAACCGAAGCATCCAAGATTTCGGATTCTTCGCTTTGAACCGCTCCTTCATAATCTTCGCCCACATTCTTCGTGCAGCTCTGAACTTTGCCACCTCTTCAAAGAAATTATTGTGAACGTTGAAGAAGAAACTTAATCGGCCAGCAAAAGAATCAACATCAAGACCAGAATCAATGGCCGCCTGTACATAAGTAATGCCATCGGCAAGTGTGAAAGCAATCTCTTGAGCCGCTGTCGAGCCAGCCTCTCTGATGTGATAACCAGAAATCGAGATTGTGTTCCAGTTCGGAACTTCTTTTGTACAGTACTGAAAAATATCGGTGATGATCCGCATCGACGGCTTTGGTGGATAAATATAAGTGCCGCGCGCGATATACTCTTTTAAAATATCGTTTTGAATTGTGCCGGTGAGTTTGTCAGCAGGGATTCCGCGCTTTCGTGCAACCGCGATGTAGAGTGCCAGTAAGATTCCGCCGGTCGCGTTGATCGTCATTGAAGTTGAGATTTTTTCGAGCGGAAGATCTTTAAGTAAGATCTCCATGTCTTCAATCGAACTAATCGCAACACCAACTTTACCGACTTCACCGGTCGACATCAGATGATCAGAGTCGTAACCCATTTGTGTCGGCAAATCGAACGCAACCGACAAACCAGTTTGTCCGCGCTCTAAAAGAATTTTGTATCGTTCATTGCTCTCACGAGCTGATCCGAAGCCTGCGTATTGGCGCATCGTCCAGAATCGGCCACGGTACATGGTTTCCTGCACACCGCGAGTGTATGGGTATGCGCCCGGGGCGCCGAGGTCGGACTCAAGCCTGGCACTCGTGTCCCAATCTTTTGCAGTATAGAAAGGTTTGATCTCGATCGAGCTAGAAGTTTGGAACTTAGCCTTACGTTGATTTGGTCGTTCAGACGGCTTCTTACTCATCTAATGCGCTGCTTTCCAAAAAGGAACCGGGTACCTATTTTGTTTCGAAGGTTACTAGTGTTTGGCCGGACTCGACGGAGTCAGAGGCTTTAACGAGAATGTCTTTAACTTTGCAGTCGTGCGTCGCGCGCATCTCGTTTTCCATTTTCATAGCTTCCATAATGAGGATTGGCATTCCAGCTTTAAGTTCCTGCCCTGGGGTCACCATGATTTTAACGATCTTACCTGGCATACCTGCAGACAATTGTTCTGCAGCGCCAAGCAGGCCACCCTTTTTCAGGGACTCGTGAAGAATTGCTTCATCGTTGTAGATGCGAATTTTTTGGTAAGCACCGCGAGTGTAAACGTCCCACTCAATTCCTGAGCCGAAGGCATCGAGAACATAAGAGCGACCTTCGTAAATAAAGCTAATAACGTTTTCGACTAATTTAAAATCACGTTTTGAAATTTCAACGCGTTTCCACTGGCCACCATCGGCTTGCATAGCAATGTTCCACGAGTGGCGATTCTCTGTGATGTCGATCTTGTAATGTTTGTCTTTTAAGTCTGATTCAAAAAACATTTTACGTCCTTAAAGAATTCTTGCGAGCAATCGACTTCCAGCGACTTGCCATGCTGTATTCAGCTACGTTCTTCGACTTCTTCTCGTTGAACGCGGCGATCGCAGCTGTGATTAGAAATACTTCGTCATCGACTTCTTTAAACAGATCCGGAGCTTCGACTTTCAATTCCTTTTCGACGAACTGAGTGGTGTACGTTCCGTTCAAGAAGGATGGCGCACGCAAGATCGACTTGTGAAGCATGATGTTTGTTTTGATTCCAGTGAGCGTGAACTCAGTCAGAGCGCGATCTAGGCGCTTGATTGCAATTTCACGAGTTGGCCCATAAGCGATAAGCTTTGCAATCATCGGATCGTAGAACAGCGGAACTTCGTAACCCGGGTAAGCATAAGAATCAGTTCTGATCCAAGGGCCCTGTGGGTGACGGCAGCGGCGAATCAAGCCAGGGCTTGGTTGAAACGTGATGGGGTCTTCTGCGCAAATACGCGCTTCGATCGCCCAGCCCCGTTGAACAACATCTTCTTGCTTGAAGCTAAGCTTATTACCGTATGCTACAGAAATCTGTTCGTGAACCAAGTCGTAACCACAAACCATTTCAGTGATTGGGTGTTCCACCTGGAGGCGAGTGTTCATCTCCATGAAGAAGAATTCTTTTGTCGTGTTATCGAAAATGAATTCCATTGTTCCGGCGCCAACGTAGTCGATGCTCTTCGCCGCGCGAACAGAAACTTCGCCAAGAGTCTTACGAACTTCTGGCGATATCGAAGGAGAAGGAGACTCTTCGATAATTTTTTGGTGACGGCGTTGCACTGAACATTCGCGTTCAAACAAATGAACTACGTTTCCGTGTTTGTCGCCAAACACTTGTACTTCGATGTGCTTTGGATTGTTGATGAAGCGCTCAATGTAAACCGTGTCATCTTTAAAATAATTTAAGCCCTCAGATTTGGCTGCACGAAACGAACTCTCGAGTTCTGCCATGTCGTGAACGAC
>JAYSYM010000044.1:0-2423 GCA_043727635.1 Bdellovibrionales bacterium
ACTGCGGGGCCGAACAAGTTATGATTTGGGTCAAGCTTTGGCTGAAGTAAAACTTCGCCGCCTTCTTCTTTCGCTCGCGAAAGTTGTCTGAGTAAATCGCTGTAGGCCTTTTCGCTCACTAACGGGCCAATTTCAGTTTCTGGTAGAGTCGGATCGCCTAGCTTCATCGAAGACAGCGAAGAGATGAACTGCTCCAAAAAAGATTTCGAAACTGATTTCTCGACTATAAATCGCTTTGCTGCGATACAACTCTGCCCATTGTTGAGAGTTCGAGATTTCGCAGCCGCTTGTGCAGCTCGTTCGATATCCGCTTGCGATGAAACGATGAATGGATCACTTCCTCCAAGCTCAAGCACAGTTTTTTTCAAAGACTGTCCTGCATGCTTTGCGACCGATCGGCCGGCAGCTTCGCTACCGGTTATAGTCACAGCAGCGATTCTTACATCGTGAATAAGAAATTGAACTTCTTCTGAAGGAACTAGGAAAGTTTGAAAAGTTCCGATCGGCCAACCGGCATCGGCAAAAATTCTTTCGATCTCGATAGCACAACCTGAAACATTCGATGCGTGCTTGAGTACCATCGTGTTTCCCGTTGAAAGTGCTGCGAGTGCCGCGCGAAAGACCTGCCAGTACGGAAAATTCCAGGGCATCACAGCTAAAATGCAGCCAAGCGGAAGGACTTTGATGAATTTGTTCGGCGACAACAGCGTATCGCTGGTGATGGCTTCAACGTTTTCGGCAAAATAACGAGCCGCAATTTCACATTTTTCTACTTCAGCTAGCGCTGCGGCAGTGGTTTTACCCATCTCTGCGACCGCAAGTGACGCAAGCTCTTGTCGTCGCTTCTCGAGGAGATCAGCCGTTTTAGCAAAGAGTTCTTGTCTTGCACTAGCTGATAGACATTTAGTCTGAGCGAAAGCCGCTCGCGCCAAAGATAGCTTTGCGTTCACCTCGTCGTTAGACGTGGCTTGGTACCTGCGAATTCGTTGTTTTGTGTACGGGTTAACACTTTCCAAGCTCATGGAGGCTACTTCAACATTCCTAAACCTTCAATTGAAGCTATTTTCATAAATGTTCGCTACTAAAGAGGAATGGCAAAGGGTCGAAGCTTTTTTAGCGTCCTACTTACTCTACAGGTGACCAAGTGGGCTCTTTTGGCTTTGCTAATTGTGCTCGCCGCATCAGTCGGTTATGTCCTCGATCCGTTCAACCAGAGCCCGCTTCGCCTCGTCGCCCAACTCCGCAGTTACGTAAACGCAGTACCATTCCCATTTCCAGCGTTTGTAGCCTTCATCGGAATCGCAAGTCTTGCGCTAATACCTCTGAATATCTTGTTAATTGCAGCCGCACTTATCTTCCCGGGCTGGAAGGGATTCTTCTGCGGACTAGCAGGCGGATTGCTTGCAACGTTTTTAGAGTACATGGTCGGACGACATCTGATCAGCTCCCACTATCTTGAAGCGCATTTGGGCGAGAGGTTCATGGCGTTGCGAAAAAGAATCTCTAATAACGGGCTGGCTGCGATGATCTTTCTCTCGCTGGTGCCGGTCGCTCCTCACATCATCAACAACTTAGTGGCGGGAGTGTGTCGAATACGGATCAGCGATTTAATGCTAGGCTCAGCGATTGGATTAGTACCGGGTCTGTTAGTCATCAACATCCTCGGTCGAAGTGTTCGAAAGTTTATCGCTCAGCCAAATTGGCTTACCGCTGGTCTTGTCGTATTAGTTCTGATAGCAATGTTTTGGATCATGCGACTTATTCGCATGTATATCAGTCGAAGGCATCAGGACCATGCAGTATCTACAGCACATTGATTACGGCGATAAAAATGCGCCTCTCAAAGTGATATCACTTCATGGATTTCCGTCGATTCGTTCCAAACAAAATCGTGAGCTTGCTCAGGGAATTGCCGACGAATTGAACTGTCGCGTCCGCGTAGTTTTATATCCCGGACTAAGCACTGCTGGTCAGTTCTCTTTTAAGAAAACAATCAATGCGCTGGTCACAGAATTTCCTGCAATTGTCGAAGGCAAGAAGATCGATCTGTTGGGGCACAGTTTCGGCGGGTTCTGCGCAATTCTTCTGGCTGCTAATTTCCCGCAGCTTGTAAATCGGGTAGTGCTCTTGTCGCCACTCCTTCGGTTTAATCCATCAGTGAACGATGTCACTGGTTTCTTTACGAGTCTCTTGAGCGTGAACACTGCTGGAGAAGTATCGACTCTGACGCCAACTCAGCTGGCGGTAGAGTTCAACGAACTCTCAAAAGAGTATTCAGTTGAAAATCTAATTTCGTCTCTTGATCCAAAGCTAAAAGTGAAACTCATACAAGCTCGCACTGACTATGTCACGCCGACACCAATTGCAGAAGAGTTCCGCCGACACTTCAAATGTAATTTTGATTACGAGCTAGTTGATCAGGA
>JAYSYM010000045.1:0-2413 GCA_043727635.1 Bdellovibrionales bacterium
CATTTGGTTTTACAAATGGCGACTCAAAGAGTGGGGCGCAGTGGGCTCCGCAAAGAAGACTTAGTTAGTCGACGGAGCTGCGCAAAGTACTTCGTTATCGCAGCCTTCGATGTCAGCGCGAATTCGCTCAGTTTTAATCGTAACTGATCCGTCTGGGTCGTCTAACTTCTGGTAAGCTTGGAAAATAGTGCAGGCACAGCTTTCCAAGCAGCGTTTAGACGAGCATTAAAATTATCTAGGGATGTAGAGCAACAGACGCGCCAATGACCAGCGCCAATTATTTTGCGAAAACGTCGGCGAGTTCGCCCGATTGGAACATCTCCATCATGATGTCGCTTCCGCCGATCAACTCTTTATCTACATAAAGCTGTGGGATTGTCGGCCAGTTGCCGTAGGCCTTAATACCTTCGCGGATTTCTGGATCACTCATCACGTCGACTGAATGGTACTGAACGTTTAGTTCTTTCAAAATTGCAATTGCGCGAGCCGAGAATCCGCACTGAGGAAACTGCGGGTTTCCTTTCATGAAAAGAACGACTTTATTAGTTTGAAGAAGTTGATCGATTTTTTCGTGAGTAGGGTTTGACATTTTTTTCTCCGCCAAGAAATTTAAGGCTTCGTTACAGTTTTTATCGTCAGCGCGTGAACTTCACCAGTCTTCAACTCAGGATCAAAAACATTCATCACATGTTTGTGTTGTTGAATCCGAGTCATCCCCGCAAAAGCCGTACTTTCAACGTACACTTGATAATGATCGTGCGTACCTGTTAAATCGACAACTTCAACTGAAGCATCGGGATAAGCTGTTTGCAGCCGTGTTTTCATCTGTTCTGGTGTCATTGGCTAAAGTTAATAGCAAATCGGGTGGATTTTCGCCAGCGGCTTCTATAGGATGCGGACAAATGAATTTCCATGCGCCGGTTGATCCAGAACATATTAAAATCGAGCGAAGAAAAGCGCAGGAGCTTAGAAAAAGCTCCTGGTGGAAGCAGCAAATCGGCAAAGGCGTCTGCTATTACTGCGAAAAGCGTTTCGCCAAAGATCTACTCACTATGGATCACGTTGTTCCGCTTGCCCGCGGCGGGAAGAGCACTAAAAAGAACTGCGTCGTCGCCTGCAAAGACTGCAACACCGATAAAGGCAGCATGATGTCTGTTGAAATTACGATGGCAAAAATGAAAAAGCCCGATGACTCGGACTAGTTAGTGCTCGTTTCCATTACGTCTAGTAGCTCAACTTCGAAGACGAGTGGAGCGTTCGGCGGAATAACTTCGCCAGCTCCACGAGCGCCGTATCCCATCTCAGAAGGAATAGTGATCACGCGCTTTCCTCCAACTTTCATGTTGCTGAAGCCTTCATCCCAACCTTTGATCACACTTCCGGCGCCCAAAGTGAAAGTGAATGGCTCTTTTCCAACTGAAGTATCGAATTGTTTTCCGCGATTTTTTGGTGCCTTAGGATCGTATAACCAGCCAGTATAATTAACTTTTACAGTTTTTCCCTTAGCTGCAATCTTACCTTTTCCTTCAGCAGTATCTTCAGTTTTGAGATCTTTAACCGCGGGAGCAGAAGCTGTAGCAGTGGCAGGTTTTGCTGCTGGCTTTGCGGCCGCAGGCTTTGTAGTCGTTGCTGGTTTAGTTTCTTCAGCAGCGTTTGCAACTGCTAAGGCAAGAACGAAGAGCCCAGCAAAAATAGCCACGGTGAATTTCATCATCTGATATAACTCCTGGTTGGGCTGATCGTAGGACTGTTTGGCGTACCTTTGCAATAACGCGACGAGCGGAATGTTTTAATTGGGTTGAAAAGTCGCTCCTTCCTAAGCGAATTGTCTCGAGAACGAAGATTTTTGGGAGGCATGGGGAAGGGCTGATGCTTGAATTGTTGGCATGGCCCGCCGTTTCAATAGTTTGCAACGTTTCAAAAAGTCCTGCTACATAAAGTAGTTGGACAACTTTGACACATCAAAATGGAGAATGCTTCATCGTGGCAAAAAAGATTACTAGCAGTAGCACCGCTGAATATTTCGCGAAGAACCTTCAGCAGGTCGGATTTTCTTCACCATTAAAAGCCGTACTTACGACACTAAAAGAAGCTGTTGATAACTCACTCGATGCTTGTGAGGAAGCAGGAATTCTCCCTGAAATTTCAGTCACTCTTAAAAAAATTGGCCTTGGTTCTTCGAAAAGCACGGATCTAGTTGAAATTATCGTGGAAGATAACGGACCAGGAATTGATCCCGACGATCTCGCAAAAGTTTTCGGTGAGTATCTTGCGTCTTCTAAATTCGGAAAAGGTCAGTGTTCGCGCGGGCAGCAAGGTATCGGTATTTCTGCTGCCACTACTTGGGCGCAGCTAACAAATGCTTCGGGCGCTCGAGTTATCACGAAGACAAAAGACATGCGCAAGGCGATCT
>JAYSYM010000046.1:0-7439 GCA_043727635.1 Bdellovibrionales bacterium
GTGATTCGATTTCCTTTGCTACTAGAAATCCGATCCCCTTCTTCGCGATTAGGCGCGGAAGCGCATCGATTGATGCGTGAGCACGGTGACAAGCACCGACGCGTCGTTGATGTAAACATCAGTGTAAGTTGCGATTTGCGTCGCAAGCTCTTTTGAATTTTTCTCTTCGCCCTGATCAAACCGTAAATTTTCGAGGAGCAAAACTTGAGTTGGCTTGAGAGATGGCAGCAAACCTTTTGGCGCATCAGAGTTCGGCTCATCAATCAGAATTACTTCTGCATTCAGAAGTTCACCCAGTCTT
Organism: Bdellovibrionales bacterium; assembly: GCA_043727635.1. Lineage (GTDB taxonomy): Bacteria > Bdellovibrionota > Bdellovibrionia > Bdellovibrionales > JAMPXM01 > JAYSYM01. The sequence continues at coordinate 302 of JAYSYM010000046.1, forward strand.
CGAGCGATGGGCTCCATTGTATATTTATCACGATCTTCTGCTGTCTTCGGGCGACCGAAGTGCGAGCCGAGAATCAATCGCGCACCTTTTTCGAGAGCATACTTGATGCTCGGCAGTGCCGAACGAATTCGACGATCATCAGTAATCTCTATGATATTCGCTCCGCCGGATGTTTTTTTGACTTCAGTCGGAACGTTGAAATCGACCCGCATAAAGACCTTCTTGTCTTTGAGATCAAGCTGATCAATGCGAGTGATGCCCTTGAGGCCTACTGTAACTTTAGTTACTACAGGGGCCACAGGTGCTGCTCCTGGTACTGGTGCGTTTTCTGACATTTCTTATAAACCTTTTTCTGCCATATACTTTACTAAATCGATCATTCGAGAACTGAAGCCAGTTTCATTATCGTACCAAGAAAGAACTTTTCCAAGACGAGGCCCTACAGTCATCGTGCTATCGAGATCAACGATTGAACTTAAGCGGTTACCGTTAAAGTCGCGGCTAACAAGCGGCGCAGTTTCGACACCCATCACGTTCTTTAATTCGTTTTGTGAAGCTTTGCTAAGAGCCTCGTTGATGGCCTCAACCGTTAAATCTTTTTTGGCAACGAAAGTGAAATCGACAAGGCTCACGTTCGGAGTTGGCACACGAATCGATAGGCCATCGAGGCGACCCTTTAGTTCTGGCAGAACTTCTGAAACTGCAACTGCTGCGCCCGTAGTTGTCGGGATCATCGATTCAGACGCAGTCCGCGCACGACGTAAATCTGAGTGAGGAGCATCGAGTACACGCTGATCGTTTGTAAATGAGTGAATGGTTGTCATCATTCCATGCTCGATACCAAAAGTTTCATGCAGAGTTTTAGCGAGCGGAGCTAAACAGTTTGTAGTACAAGAGGCATTAGAGATTACATGGTGTTTAGCTGGGTCATAAGTTTTGTGGTTGATGCCGTAAACAACTGTTAGGTCGACGCCTGCTGCGGGAGCTGAAACCATCACACGCTTAGCACCTGCTTGAACGTGTTTCATGAAGTCTTCTTTTTTCTTGAAAGCACCTGTGCACTCAAGGACTAGATCACAGCCCCACTCTTTCCACGGAATTTTCGACGGATCTTTTTCTGCGCTCATCGGAATTTTTTTACCATCGACGAACATGAAGTTACCTTCGCTGCGAACTTCGTGAGGGAAGATGCCGTGAGTGCTATCGTACTTCAGTAAGTGAGCTGAACCTTCAACGCTATCGAGATTGTTGATGCCAACGATTTCAAGTTGGTCGAAACCAAGTCTGAAAAGTACGCGACCAATTCTTCCGAAGCCGTTAATGCCTACACGAACCTTTGCCATGCCAAACTCCTCTGGTAGCGTCTTCGGCTACGCCTATGCGCTAGAGGGCACAATCTAGCACTACAGCTTTAGTTTTGGGAAGGTCCGCTTCGCGTTCACGCGAGTCTGCGCCATAAGCTCGTCCATTGTGACGCCCTTAATTTGCGCAACGACCTCGGCCGTATGGACGACGTAGGCTGGTACATTCTTTTTTCCGCGATGAGGCATCGGAGACAAGAAGGGAGCATCGGTTTCGACGTGGAGCCGTTCAATTGGGACGTGACGAACAACCTCACGAAGTTCATCGGCTTTTTTGAAAGTCGCGACCCCCGAAATTGAGATGTCTAAACCTAATTTGAGTGCTTGGTCAGCGAGCCATTGAGTGCCGGTAAAGCAGTGCAGTATTCCTCGGACCTTTCCACCATACTCCGCCAAAATATCAGCGGTATCTTGCTCAGCATCGCGCGTATGAATCTCGACCGGCAGCGACTTCTCGATTGAAATTTCAAGTTGGCGCCTAAATGCTGCTTTCTGGATTTCACGAGGTGCGTTGTCGTAATAGTAATCGAGCCCGATTTCGCCAATCGCCACGACTTCAGGTCGATCCGCATTTTCCATTAGAAATTTATCTACTTCAGGAGTGAAAAGCTCAGCTTCGTGAGGGTGAACACCTAGCGTGCAATAAACTTGGGGGTAATATTTCTTTGCGAGCTCAAGGACAATCGGATGATCTTTGGGTTCAGTACCAATCGTGATGACGCTATCCACTCCCGCAGCTTTGCAATCAGCCAACGCTTGTTCAGGCGACACTTCGAGCATATTAAGATGTGTGTGAACGTCGATCCAACCCACAAAAACCTACCCCAAAAAATATTAAGCTCTTACAGTAGAAGCGGCTTGGCGCTTTAGCAAATACCAAAAATTCTCAAAGCTCAGTTGGCGATCAACTTGACCGTGAATGTCGCGTTCAATTTGGATTAAGGCCTGAGCTAATTCACTGACGTGCGAAGGCTCAAATCGAGCGCCCCATTCGATTAACTCCGGCTGGTCAGAGTTAATGATCTGCTCCGTATGGCCAGCGCGTGCAAAACTAAAATCGCGAAGGGCGGTCATCCAGCATCGCACTAAAAACAACGCCGAGAGTTTATCTGAAATCAGTTCTTTCATGTCGCTTACAGAGGCCGTGCCGCTCAGGGCCTGAGACAAAATTTTAAGAGATTCAATCCGCTGAATGGCTGCGCCGCCGATGTCATCAGAAAGTTGACGTGCGACTTCAACACTCCCCTGACTTGAACGAATGACCCAGTCATCAAAGCTTCCGATTTTCTTGAGCTCTCCGGCCTTGAGAGCTGCGAATCTGAAAACCTGCGAGCGAGAGCGAATTGTCGGGAGAAGTGCCGAAGGATTGGCTGTGATCAAGAAAAAATAATTGCCTGGTGCCGGCTCTTCAATTGATTTCAAAAGTGCGTTGCTAGCTTGGGGATTTAACAAGTGAGCTTGATCAATTATCACAGCGCGCGCTCGACCCAGTTTTTGCAGATTAAGAAATCGCAAAACTTCGTGGGCTTGTTCGATTTTGATCTGCGTTCCAGCAGGCTCCATGACATGCAGTGCTTCGCTTTGTCGCGTTTCGATTCTTAAGCAAGGCCCACAAAAACCGCACGCTTTCGCAGAAACAACAGTCCTCATTTCGCATGCGAGCGCTTGAATAAATCCAAGTGCGACTAATTTTTTTCCCACTCCCGAAGGACCTGAGTAGATCGACGTAGAAGGGAAGCGCTCACTCAAGACACTCTGTTGAAGTGTTGCGATGACTTGTTCGTGGCCTTTTACTAAATCGAGAATTCGGGCCATTCTTAGGCCTCCAAAAGACCGCGATGCACAAGCATCGCGCGAAGAATGGTAAAAAGCTCACTCGGAGATTTATTCGCGTCAATGGTCAACCAGTCGTTCGGGCGCTCCTTAGCTTGCGCTAAGTAGCCTTCGCGGACGGCTTGGTGAAAACTTAGTTTTTCTGCTTCCATCCGGTCTGAATCTGAACCGAGCTTCAAATTCCGTTGCTCAATACGCGAAAGACTTTCCTGCACCGGAAGATCAAGCAAAACCGTTAAGTCTGGCGTCCTGTTGTTAGTCGCGTACATATTGAGGTAATCAATCTGTTTTCGATCCAAGCCGCGTGCGAAGCACTGAAAGGCAATGGTACTGGCGTAAAAACGATCGCACAAAACCCACTGCCCGGCTTTCAAAGCAGGCTCGATCACTGTATCGACGTGCTGAGCTCGGGACGCTTGGTAAAGAAGAACTTCGGTGCGGGCAACAGGCGCCTCACCTTCACGCCGGAGCAGAAGGTTTCGAATATCTTCGGCCAAGGGAGTGCCCCCCGGCTCGCGAGTCATGATGAAGTTCTTCTGTTGTGAGCGGAGATGCTCGGATAAGTTCCGCATGAGCGTACTTTTCCCTGAGCCATCGAGCCCTTCAAAAACTATAAAAGCCATATCTACTTACTTCTGTTGAATAGACTCCGTAAAGTCATTGATTGCGGCGTTGCGTTACCCTATACTGCGGCCTTCCTAATTCGGAGGTTTGTTCCAGCTATGATGACGTTGCTTGCTGTTGCCCACATTATTTTCGCCATTCTCTTAATCTGTCTCGTTCTTCTTCAAGATCCTAAAAATGCGGGAGCTGGCGGAATGTTCGGTGGCGGCGGATCGAACTCGCTTCTCAGCAGCACAGGGGGAGCAACTTTTCTCACTCGTCTCACTCGGTACTCTGCAATGGCTTTCGGCACTACATGCTTAGTGATGACAATCATGAGCCGCCCAAATGTTGGTTCAGTTTTGGATGCGGATATGAATCCTCCACCACTTAACAACACAACAGCTCCGGCGCCTGCTCAACAGCAAGGTGCTCCAGCAGCTCCAGATATTCCAGCTTCAGCAGCTCCAGAGATTCCTCCTCCGCAGAAAAAGTAATCTACTTTCATGAAAGCAAAACCCCGCCTGCGCAAAGTCGTGATCGTGTCATTTGCGCTGGTGTTGGTTGGAGTTTTGCTCGCACTTATCGTTTTCACTCAGCCTAAGCGTAAATCTTATTCTCCCGAAGAATTGGCGTTCTTTGTCGATGCTGTTGGTGAAGTTCAAGTTCGCAAGCCGAACACCGACGAATTCATCCAAGCAAAAATTGACGACAGTATTCTCTCTACCGAAACCGCTCGAACTGGTCCCGATGCTAACGCCACATTCGAAATTTTGGGTGGAGCTGTGTTTGATTTATCCGAAAGCAGCCGCGCACTGTTTGAAAAACAACCGAACGGTAAAACTCGAGTCACTCTTCTTGACGGACGTATGCGCTGGAAAGGCACTGGCGACTTAAGTTTCGTTGAAGTTGCACGCCAAGGGCAAATCGTTCCGCACGACGAAGTAAAAGACTCCGAAATCTCAGCAAACGTCCAGGTGATCGCAAGCGGTACCGTTTCAAACTTAGTTGTTCCAACTCAAGGCGAAACTGCGGATCAATCGGAAGCTGAGATGCCGAGTGAGCCAGTGTCGGCCGAAGGCCGCATTACAATCTCGCAAGACGAGATTCTTAATGTTTTAAGTATTCGTCTCGGTCAATTTAAGAATTGCTATTTAAGTCTGATTCAGCGAGCACAGAATGAGAAAATTAAAGCGAACGTTCTGATCTCGTTTATGATTCTGCCAAACGGAAACATCGAAGACTCTCGAGTCTGGAAATCAAATGTTAGTGACCGCCTCTTCCTCGGCTGCTTATCAGAAGTCGTCGCCCGCACCCGCTTCAAGCCATTCAAAGGCGACCCCATCAGAGTCGACGAATTCCCCCTCGACTTCGATTAGCGGAAGTCGTGGAGGTAGTCGATGTGTTCGGGAACCCAAGGTTCGGTGACGCCGTCGAGGCCGTAGACTCGGTTGCCTACGCGATCGATTACTTTTGCTGGCTCGATCGAGGTTGCGAAGTCGGACGGGAAAAGTTTTTGTTCTTGGAGTGCCGGCAAGATTCGCGCGACCGTCTCGTCGCTTAAAATTCTTCGACGAACTAGATTGTCGAAACTTGATTGAAGCTCATCTTGAGTGAATCCGTAATTCATCAGCATGTCTTGAGCTACGTGAATCACTTGCTCTGTTTTTAAACGGCTGTCTTGAAAGAGATCAAGGGCAGTTTGAAATGAGTTAGTGCTAGGAATGGTTCGACGGCCAAATTTTAAGTAATATTCAGGGTCAGTGTCGGTAGCTAAGTTGATATAGATTTTTTCGACCGGATCGCCGGGAGCGATCTGATCTTGAAGGTCCAAAATGGTTTCGGTTTGCGAACCGACAACGCTAAGGCCACGAAGAATGTTCAGTAAATCCTTTTCGTTCCAGCGGCGGGCGCAAATATCAGAATAGAGCGAGTAAATGATCGCATCAGACTCTGAATCGTCGCCCCAAAGGATCTGTCTAACGTCGTCTCGCAAGCGAAGACGAAGTTGAAGTAACGCTTGAAGTTTGAAGCCTACCTGCTGGGTAAGACGTGATAAACGTCCAGGCTTAAGGTTCTTTAAGTTGTCTTTGTAGTATCCGCCGAGTGGCAAGATCGTATCGATCTCAAGCTTCTCGCGAATCTTGTTTTCCATCTGCGGAGGTGACGCCGTGATGAAGAAAATTGGAAATGCTGAACGTCCCCGCTCTTCAACCCAGTACTCTTTAATCGCTCGAACCAAAGAAGCTGTGCCGGGAATGTTCTGCTTTTGAAAGGCTTTTTCGACGGCTGTACGCCAGACTTCTTTGATCGTTCCAAAATGTGTATCGAGATAGGTCTTATCCAAATCCCAAACGAAAACTTCTTCAAATGTCTTTTCGATTTCGGCTTCCGAGTACTTAAAAAATACGACGTCGCCTGAGATGTGCGCGCGAGTTTTCCAGTCAGCCATTAGAACGCCAACAGGAGGAATGCAGCGAGGCTTGCGATGAAACTTCCGGTAGTGAGCAAAGGTTTGCGTTCTTTGCGGATAGTTTCCATTGGTGCTGCTTCCGGAGATAGCAATGTTAAGTCAGTCGTGGACTTTACTTCATTGTCTTTAATTGCAAACTTCGCTTGGAGACGCTCGAACTCACGAGGCAACCGCACCAACGAGAACTCTTTAATCAAATCTCTTCGAACAGCGCGAGTGATTTCAACTGTCGCTATACCTTGAGCCACCTTCACTACTCGCCCTTCAGCGATTGCAGTGATGCTCCCGCCACCTTGAAAAACCGGCTTATTCGACTCGTAACTAATTCTCACCCATTGAACAGCATCACCCACTTGCGCAGTGCCTGCTACCCCAACGTCAACTTGGGCGAGAGTCAGAGAGCCATCGCTATAAGTTGCACGACCGATCAGCGGGTCTACTATTTGAAAAGCTTGATAAGGGACCGAAGCAATGAAGTCACCGATGAGTTTCTTAGCAGCAGTTGGGAGCTGATCACTTGCCGCTGTTGTCACTTTTAGTTCAGTGGTCTTGCTCCAAAGAACGAATCCGTTCGCTGCATCGTAAACTGTCATGCTTAAGGTGCGATCGTTAAGTTCGCCCACAACAAGAGCGTGCGCATCGAGCAATCGCCCAAGAACAATCGCATCAGCCGCCTCGAGAACCGAACGCGGCTGGAAAGCTTCGTTCTTCACCATGAACTGCTTGCTCGCAACTAGGAAACGTTGACTGCTCGCGAGTTCTTCGCGAGTCTGCCACCAAGCTTCTTCAACTGCTTTGGTTTTGTCGGTATTGGTCTTGAGAGGAAAAACAGCGAGACGACGGAGTAGCTGATGCTCAACATTGATCG
>JAYSYM010000047.1:0-2409 GCA_043727635.1 Bdellovibrionales bacterium
CTTGAGTCGGGTGTCGGTGCCGAGCGAAGGATAATGCCGGAACGAACAAACAGAACGTCTTTGTCAGTCAGGCTCGATCCGGTTAAGCAGTTCAATTTCGGAGTGAAGCCAATTTCTCCAGCAGCGGTTCGAACTTTTAAAAAGTCACCAGCATCACCTATCATGGTCAAATACTCGCCGGCCTCTAACGATTTCAAAAAGTCCGATTTGTGGCGCGCTTCAGAATATAAACCTGTTGGGCTTGCAATGAACGCTCGGCCGATAAGATTGGCTCTCGTAAGCACAGTATCTTCGCTCGTCCATCCCACAGTTTTAGGATCAAGCCTAAGTCTTAACCATTTTTGGATTTTAATCTCACTTGTACGCTTCTCGAGCCACTCATTCGAGTGGTCGCCTGACGGGTAGCCATTCGATGGGCTCATGTAAATCGGAATCGCTTTCGAAACAGCTGGAAAAAGTAGGCTTAAAAGTAGGAGTACTCTCGAGGGTAAATGACGCATCTCCTTTCAGTGTGAAAAGCATCTTCAATGTCTACAAGACCAGAAAATCGGCTAGACCTGCCGCGGTAGGTTAGTTACGATCCAAGCCACTATGAAACAGCTTACAGCTCAAATTATTTTGGCGCTCTTTTTAGGTATGTTGCCTTTTAGCGCTTCTGCTCAGGAGCTTGAGCCTGAACCTCTTGGAACGATCTCGGTCTCAGACCTTTTGCTAGCTCCTCGCTTTTCATATTCCGAGCCTTCTCGCGGTCACTTTCAACCGGGCGACTCTTACATCGCAGTTCGCTGGAAGCGAGACGAAGTTCTTTCGGCTCAGGTCACACTCGGCACTCAAAGTTTGATCAACATTCCAAATCGCTACCCTCAAATCAACGGCGACACGATCAACGTGGTCGAAGCTTATGGCCAAGGCGATGGTTCGTTTGGCCGATTCAGAGCGGGCCTCATTCCGATTGCGTTTGGTTCCGAAGGTGGGATCGCTGAAGGTCGACTTCGCTTTCCGAGAAGTTTGATTTTTGAAAAAGGGATGATTGGTCTTCGAGATCACGGCGTGAGCTATTCAATTTCTCATGAAAGATTTGGTTCAGAATGGGCTATTCACAACGGTGAGAGCGGCCGCGATATTGATAACAAAATTTGGTACACGGGTCGTTGGGGCTACACGGTCCCAGGGAAAATGCGTTTTGGATTTTCAGGTCAAACTGGTCGAACAACACCTGCATCAACTGACCCACTAGGCACATTCGCAACCGGCTCGCCAGCCGATGCAGTAATGGATTTAACCAAAGCAGCAAAGTTCCGTACCGGAAACGCATTCGTTAATATCGATACGCGCAGATTCGGCCTCACATTTGAAGGAACAGTTGGCGACGTAATTCAAGATTTGAAAAGAAGATTCACGGCTGGGCACGCTGACCTTTACATTCCTGTGACCGCGAAGATTGCGACGCTCGCTCGATATGATTTCTTTGATCCAAAACGGGGAGACGTTAATCATACTCAAAATCTCACTGTTGGCGTTTCGTATCGCACGGGTCATGACACATCAGAAATTTATTTATTTGGGACTCAAGAATTGAAACCTGAACCAACTGCAGATGTTCATCGATTCATGGTCATGTGGAAGCTCACTCCACAAGTTTTCGATCGACGTTAGTTCATTAAAAATATATTGAGGAAATTATGGCTGTACAAAGTTTCGGAGTCATCGGCGCAGGTCAAATGGGGAACGGTATCGCTCAAGTCGCCGCCAGCGTTGGGCTTAATGTCATCATGCTTGATGTTAATTCTGATTCGCTCAAAAAAGGTTTAGCGACAATAGAGTCAAGCTGCGACCGTTTAGTTAAAAAAGAAAAAATGACAGCGCAACAGAAGTCAGAGTTGCTCGGCAGAATTAAAACTACTAGCGAAATGCAAGATCTAAAAAATTGCGATTTTGTTGTCGAAGCGGCAACAGAGAATGTAGATCTTAAAATCAAAATTTTTAAACAGCTCGATGAAGTTGTGAAACAAGGTGCAATCCTTTGCACGAACACTTCGTCTATTTCGATCACAAAGATCGCAGCTGCTACTCGCAGACCAGAAATGGTTGCCGGCATGCACTTCATGAATCCGGTTCCGCTGATGAAACTTGTGGAAGGTATTCGCGGCTTGCAAACTTCCGACGACACCTTTGGTTCAGTCGGCGGGCTTGCCGCTAAACTTGGTAAGACTTTTATCGAAGTCAAAGACATGCCGGGCTTCGCGGTGAATCGCATTCTCATGCCGATGATTAACGAAGCCGTTTACACTTTGCATGAAGGGATTGCGACCGTCGAAGATATCGATCAAGCAATGAAGCTAGGAACAAATCAGCCGATGGGTCCTTTGACCCTAGCCGATTTCATCGGACTCGATACTTGTTTGGCGA
>JAYSYM010000048.1:0-7434 GCA_043727635.1 Bdellovibrionales bacterium
CTACCCTCTAGAATTTTCCTGTGAAGTAGAGATCGGGGCCGAATTCACGCCACTTGCCGCTCTTAAGCTGAGCTCGATGAGCGAAAGCTGCCGTCGACAAATCTTCCGTCCACGCCATACCGTCGCGACCACCGAGCAAGCTCGGCGCCATGAATAGATGAAGACGTTGAACTACCTTTGCGTTTAATAAATTTGAGAACGTCTGCGCGCCGCCCTCAACGAAAATCGAATTCACCTTCATCTCAAATAACTGCTTCAGCATGTAAGCAGCATCTAGTGGTGGATTAAAAAGTTGACGAGCAGTCGCGGCTAAATCATCTTCGTGCGCACCGCGATCATGCGGAGCTTCGATGAAACGAATTCCCATTTCGATTAAAATCTTTTTTTGCTGATGATCTTCAGCCGACAAAGCGCGATCGCTCAAAACCACAATTACCTTTTCAGGAGATCGGACGGATAAGATTTTCGAGCGTGGGATATCGTGCAAAGTCTTGCCGCTTGGATCAATCAATATAACCGTATTTCGTTCTTCATCGAAGCCCGGCAAGCGCACATTCAACGAAGGATCATCAGCGACAAATGTATTTCGACCAATCAGTACAGCGTCGTAGTGTGCACGTAGATAGTTTGAATAACGGCGCGCGTGTTCTTCAGTGATCCACTTACTCTCGCCCGATGAATGCGCCATGCGCCCGTCGAGAGTCGTAGCGACCTTCAAGCCAACAAATGGAGTCTTCGTACGTTGTGCATGAAGAAAGGTTTCTGCGACTTCTTCACAGAGATGCTCAAGCACTTCAGCTTCGTAAGGAATCGCTTCGCGAACCGTCAACGCCTCAATGCCAGCTGCGTGAAGGATCTTGGCGCCTTCGCCTCGAACTTTCTCAAAAGGGTCTTCGACACCGTAAACAACACGTTTAAGCGGAAGCTTCGCCAATGCTTTTGCGCAAGAGCCAGTTTTTCCTTCGTGAGCGCACGGCTCAAGAGTTACGTAAAAAGTAGCGCCTTCGAAATGCTTCAGATCTTTTACGTTGTTGAGCGCATCAATCTCAGCATGAGCAAAGCCGTATCGATGATGAAAGCCACTTGCTAAAAATTTGTGGTCGCGATCAACGATCACGCAGCCAACAGCTGGGTTAGGAGAGACGAAACCAATACCTTTGCGAGCTTCTGATACTGCTAAACGCATGCAGTCGGCAGCCGTGATCGACGTACCTACTTCAGGAACAGGAAGATATTGCGCTAAGAGTTCTATTTCTTCTGCCACGATTTCCAATACTCACTAAGTTCGACCGAATCCAAAACTGGATCGCGATTCAAAGGCCAGCGTGAATCAACCATCACTGCGTATTCGTCAGTGTGAGTTTTCGTTTTTGCCTTCTCCATCGCCTTCGGATGAGGACCATGCGGAAATCCCGCTGGATGAAACGACATCATTCCGGCATGAAGATTATCGCGGCTGAAGAAGTCACCTGCGTGATAAAAGAGAACTTCGTCGTAATCCATATTCTGATGATAGAACGGCACTCTCAAAGCATCGCTATCTTCTTCAAGCGGTCGTGGCACGAACGAACAGATCACAAAGCCCCGCGCAACAAATGTCGTGTGAGCGCTTGGTGGCAAGTGAGCTCTGTGGCTCATCAAAGGCATAATGCTCTTCATGTGAAGAGTGAATGGGAAGAGATCGCCCTTCCAACCTTGAGTATCAAAAATATTTGAGTCGTAAGTTATGCGAGTAAGCTGTTCGGTATGTTTAATCTGAACTTCTTTAACGTCGATGCCTTTTTCTTTCATGAAAGAATAAAGATTTTCAAGTTCAGGCTTACCTAATGCGTTGATGTCGTAAACTGCGTGGCGCCCCGCGATCCCACGATCTGGCTCTTGGTAGTGGCTCGTGCGATTCTCAATTAATAAAAATTCGCAGTCTTGAGCGAGATGAAATGCGTGAGTTACACACTTAGGAATGATGACGTAAGTTCCCGGATTGAAAGTTAGCAGTCCGTACTCTGTCATGATCGAGCCTTCGCCCTTGTGACAGAAGTACAACCAATCGCCGTCGGCATTGCGACGGGCCTTTAGATCCTTTGCACCTGCGGTGCCGGCAAGCTTCAAGTATGAAATCGTTACGTCGTTATTGAAGAGAAGTCTTTGGCCGGCGAAGCTTTTTAGCGTTTCGCCTTTCAGGCCGATGACATCAAACATCCGCGGCTTTAGTGGCCCATCAATCTCAACCCAACGAGTGCTCGGCTTTTCTTTGATCAAATGAGATACGGGGCCAAAGAATCCGCCCTGCCCTTGCTCCTCCTCAAACATCCCCTCTGGGATTCCCTTGTGAGCTTGAGTCGTAGGCCTACCTTGCGTGTAGTGATGCATTAAAGAACTCCGCGTGCGCGTTGATCAGCTTCCATCGCATCAAACAGCGCTTGGAAGTTTCCATCACCGAAACCTTCGTGACCTGCTCGCTGAATAATTTCGAAGAACACAGGACCGAATTGATTTTTAGTAAAGATCTGAAGCAAGTATCCGTCGTGATCGCCATCGACTAAAATTGCATTCTCACGAAGCTTTTTAAGATCCTCTTTTACGTTTGGAACGCGATCATTGAGCGCTTGGTAGTAGCTCTCAACCGGTCGATCCAAGAATCCAACTTGGTCTTTCGAGAGCGCGTCGACTGAAGCAAGAATGTCGTTCGTCAACAGTGCGATGTGCTGAATGCCGGATCCCTTGTATTCATCGAGATATTCCTGAATTTGTGATTTAGAATCCGATGGCTCATTGATCGGAATTGAAAACTTTCCGCAAGGTGACTTCATCACTTTCGAAATTAGACCGGTAGTTTTTCCTTTGATGTCGAAGTAACGCTTCTCTTTAAAATTGAAAACGTTCGTATAGAAGTCGCACCACTTTTGCATTTCGCCGCGAGGCACGTTGTTCGTTAAGTGATCGATGAGCAGAAGGCCTTTACCTTTTGGCTGATTATCGCGAACGGTGTAATTGAAAAGATCGTCGTAGAGATTTCCTTTAGCTCCGTACTTATCAACGAAGTAGATAAGCGAATCGCCGATGCCGTAGATGGCCGGCATTGGCCAACCCGCTTTACCTGGGTCGTTCGTGTATGGACGAGCGCCACGCTTCACGGCTTCTTCGAAAGCTGCTTGCGCATTTTCAACTCTGAACCCCGTCGCACAAACTGAGGGACCATGAAGTCGACGGAACTCATCGGCGAATGAACCGGGCTCACTGTTGAGAACGAAGTTGATATCGCCCTGGCGAAAAAGTTTTAGCTTTTTAGTTTTATGTTCAGCAATTGGCGTCATGCCGAATTGAGCAAACACGCGCTCGAAATATGCGGGCTCTGGTCCGCAATATTCGATGAACTCCATACCATCAAGACCGATTGGATTGAATTCCATAGCTACTCCCTGGTAAATCCCGGCCAACCTAGCACGGGCATAGAGGAGATTGAGCGTCTATTGCAGCGCGATATCGCTGTAGAATTGGGTAACATGAGGATCGGTTCGAATAGCACGCGGCTGCCACGCCTCAACCCATAGATCTGACCCTTGAGAAATCCGGCTCAGAGCTACGTACGCTTGGCCAGGCTCCCAAAGTTGCTTGAGATCAACCCACAGGCGATCGAGAGTCGCTCCCTGTGCTTTGTGAATTGTGCTCGCGTAGGCGAGTGAAATCGGAAAATTGGTGGCACTTGCGACCACTTCGCCATCAGCATCAAGCAGCGTGAAAGACTGTTTTTCGAGTTCAGCAATACGGCCGTTGAGGAGTCTGATCTTCAAAGCTTTGACGAACTTACCGCCCATTTCGGCGCTAATCTTCTCAACGTATCCAGTTGTGCCATTTACCCAACGACCTTGCGGATCGTTTTGTCGAATCATCACTAACGCATTCTCTTTCAAATGCAAAACTTCGGGAATAGGTGCAACTTTTTTTAGCTGCTCCACAACTCGAGCGACGCCAGTGTAAACAGTTTCAAGTTTAATCAACGGAGTTGTGAGCTCATTGAGCTTTTTCAAATTAAACTGATCGGTCTGATCTCTCCGAGGAAAAAGTCGCGTACCTGAGAATTCTTGATCGCCAGTTACGATTTTGGAATTTAAATAATCAATAACTTCTTGAGTAACGTTTCCTTCGCGAACTTGATTTAAAATTCGCATGTACTGTTCATCGCGGCACCGAGTTTGAGTGCGCAAGTACTCAGTTTTAAAACCACTCCAAGTCCAAACCGGGTGCTGGAACGCCCACGACTTTGCCGAATTATTTCTTTCAACCGGCGGGAGCTGAGCAAAATCACCAACCGTGATCACTCGCAACCCGCCCCAAGGTTCATCGCTATCGCGAACGCGGCGACAGATAATTTCGGCTGTCGCGAGAATCACTCCCGAAAGCATCGACACTTCATCGACTATGAAGCCATTGATTTTTTTAAGACGCCGGACCACTTGGCGATTGCGTGCCGCTTTTTCGATTGTCGCCTCAGGGCCACCCTCTAAAATTCCGAGACCAAAAAAGCTGTGGAAAGTTCTCCCGCCGACCAAAACTGCGGCAGCACCTGTGCTAGCAAGCACCGGGAATTCCTTTGTAGACTTGTCTTTCAGGAAATATCGAACGAGAAAACTCTTGCCGCTACCCGCGCCACCAGTCAGAAAAACATTTCCGGTTCCCTGCAGGCTTTCGTAAGCGCGTTCTTGGCATGATGTGAGCAAAATTTTAGATGAAGACATGAGCCATCAACCTAGCATAAAATGGGCCCATGCGAACGAAATTACTTATCACTTTTGTTTTAGCTACAGTGGCCGGTTCGGATGCGTTCGGAACTACGCCCCCGCCGACAACGCAAACGACGCGAGCGCTCGACGCAAAATCAATTATTTCAGAAGTCAAAAAGAGTAAGGCGAAGGTAAAAGTAGTGAACCTTTGGGCTTCGTGGTGCGCCCCGTGCATCAAGGAGCTTGCTGATTTTGCCAAAGCCGAGCCCAAACTCAAAGACGTTGAATTCTTTTATGTCTCTGGCGACGACGAGAAAGACGCTGCCGCTGCAGAAAAATTTATCGAAAACGCTGGAGTAAGAGGCACTAAGTTTAGGTTAAAACCTATCAGTGAACAGGCTTTTCGCGAATTCTCACCCTCGTGGTCGGGCTCGCTGCCTACCACTTTTATTTACTACGGAGAGTCCGCGAGCGACCAATCTTCGAAAGCATTCGATGAAAAACGCCTAGTGGAGTGGGTCAAGTTCCGTTTAAAGAACCCACCGAGCAAATCCTTGATTGATAAGCCAAGCAGTCCTAAAGTGAATCGCTCGCAAGGAAGAACTATGAATACGCCAATAAATAAGCCAGTCGAGTTCGAATCTAAAAAGACTAACCCAGACATCGCATCTGTTCTCGATGTCGTGGCCGAAGAGCTCGATAAAAAGCGTTCCGAAGTTCAATTGATCGATGTTCGCCAGCCCGATGAGTTCACCGGTGAGCTCAGTCATATTCCTGGCGCGACTTTGATTCCACTTGGAACATTGCCTGAACAGATCAGCAAGCTATCAAAGGACAAAACTATTGTGTTCGTTTGCCGAAGCGGCGGACGTTCAGCCCGCGCAGCAGCTCTTGCCCAAGAACATGGGTTCGAGAGCGTCTACAACTTGAAGGGCGGTATGCTCCGCTGGAATGAATTGAAACTAATAACGGAAAGTAAGAAGCAGTGAAACTCGAAAAAGTTTTCGTTAATCGCACTCTCAACATGCGAAAAATTAAATACATCGGTCTTGATATGGACCACACCCTCGTTCGCTACAACAGTCAGGCGTTCGAGGAACTCGCTCACCAAATTATGCTCAAGAAACTTGTAGAGCAAAAAAAATATCCTGAAGCTATCCTTCAGTTGAAATTCAATTTTGATCTAGCAATTCGAGGCCTAGTTATCGATAGACGCAAAGGCAACTTACTCAAAGTTAGTCGCCATAGCGCTATTCGTTCGAGTCATCACGGAACTAAGCCGATTGATTTCACGACTCAGCAAAAGCTCTACAAGAGTATTTACATCGATCTTGGCGAGACAGCGAACTACGCTGCGATCGACACTGCTTTTTCAATCTCGATTGCGACTCTCTACATGCAGCTTGTAGATTTGAAAGACGACACTTTCCCGGATATGCCTTCGTATGAAGTGATCGCAAATGATCTCATGAGTGTTCTAGATCAAGCTCACGCAGACGGAAGCCTTAAAACTGTCGTTGCGAAAGATCTTGCTCGCTTCATCGTAAAAGACCCAGACACCGTCGCGGGGCTTGAGCGATATATTCGGCACGGAAAGAAAATATTCGTTCTTACAAACTCCGATTATGGCTATACAAAGCTACTTCTCGATTACGCAATTAACCCGTACTTGAAGGATCATAAAAGCTGGCTCGATCTTTTCGAGATCGTAGTCACCCTATCGGCAAAGCCAAAGTTCTTCTTGGATTCAACGCGTTTCCTCAAAGTTGACCCTGAGAATGGAACTATGACCAATTTTGAAGGTAAACTTACTAAAGGTGTCTACCAAGGTGGACACGCGATGAAGTTCTCTAATGACTTGGGCCTTGAGGGCGATGACATCCTTTACGTCGGCGATCACATTTACGGCGATATTCTCCGATTGAAAAAGTCAGTGAACTGGAGAACCGCACTAGTGGTGGAAGAGCTAGAAGTTGAACTTGAGAGCGCGAAGAAAGCTGAACCCAACTTCTCAGAAATTCGTAAGTTGATGGATGCAAAAGAGCCTCTCGAACTCGAACTTGTGAACATCATCTCAACAAAAATTGAAACCGGAAAAGAAGCTGACGACTCACGCGTAAGCTATCTCCAGAATACAATCACTGACCTTGATAAGAAAATCAGTCACCTGATTCGCACTCAGCAAAGCAGCTTTAACCGCCATTGGGGTGAAGTGTTTAGAGCCGGGAACGAAGAGTCTTATTTCGCTCACCAAGTCGATCGCTTTGCTTGTGTGTACATGGCAAAGATCGCTGACTTACTTGAGCTCTCACCTCGCACTTACTTTAGGGCGAGCCGACGACCACTCGCGCACGAGCTAGCACTCGACCTAAGTTAGTTCGGTAAGTAAATTTGAAGTAAGTAATCATTTTCTGACTGTTCGACAAGAAGCCCAGTTAGCTTGTCGAGCGGCAGAAGCTTTTTGTAATGGTGTCGGCTGTTAGCCAGTTGCGCGCACCCTAAGTCATAGAGACCTTGCAAATCCCTCATTGAACCCACGCACTTGGGATCATTCTTATACTCGCCGTTGTGACGAAGAGTTAGCTGACCCACGGTGATGGCTGGTATCTGGCGCTTCATTGCAGCTTCAAATCTTTTAATTGGGTTGTCGGCGATGAGATGCGTAGAGAAAACTCTCACGCTGTAGATGACCAGTGTCTTTCATGAATCGAGT
>JAYSYM010000049.1:0-7433 GCA_043727635.1 Bdellovibrionales bacterium
TGCATCAGCCCATGGGCTTACGAAACTATTAATCGCTGGAATGCGAAAGCATTAGACCCTAATCGCAATTTCATCAAAGACAGTCCCGCTGAAGAGTGCCAACTTTTTTTGAACGCAATGACATCGCACAACGTGAAACCGTACATTCATTTCGATTTGCATGAGACCACTGATACTGACAACACGATCTTTCGCCCAGCGCTCGCGGCACGAGATGGAATTGAGCAAGAGTTCTCTGAAATTCCGGACGGATTTTATGTAGTCGGTGATACCGCAAATCCGCAGAACGAATTTTTAAAAGCTGTTGTCGATTCGGTTCAGCGAGTCACACATATTGCGCCTCCCGACGAAAAGGGGCGAATTATAGGCGAGCCGCTGGAGCAAAAAGGTGTGATCAATTATCCGCTCAAGAAACTAAATCTTTGCGCGGGGTTTTTAGATGCGAAGTTTACTGCGACGACCGAAGTTTATCCTGACAGTCCAATGGTGACCGCTGCTCTCTGCGTCGACGCTCAAGTTGCTGCAATTCAAGGTGGGCTAGATTGCCGTCTTTTCAAGACCAGGCCTCCGTCTTGAATAAGTTCAAGAATTGCGGAACTCCTGGCCCGTGTTACCGAGCGCAACGTACCCTTTAATATCAGTTCAAGGTCTTACATTCGAGACGAAACTGATGGGGGACGCATGCCAAATCGGGACAAGGTATTGGTTGTTGATGATGAACCGAACTTGCGAGAACTCGTTAGTCAGATACTCTCTAAATCTTATAACGTAATTTCGGCGGCGAACGGGCAAGAGGCACTCGAGCTTGCAAAGCAACATCTCCCTCAAGTCATATTGCTCGATTACTTAATGCCGGGAATGGATGGGGTGGAGGTTTGTACTGCACTTCGAGCAAATCCGCGCACGCGTGATTGTCGTGTTGTGATGCTTACTGCTTTTAACGGCTCACCTCATCGAATCGCTGCATTTGCCGCTGGTGCCGACGACTATATCGAAAAACCGTTTAGTCCTGTTGAACTGATTATGCGAGTGGCGTCGAAAATGCGACGAGTGAATGAATATTCTTCTTCCTCACTTCAAAAAAAGGTCGGCAATGCGGTGCTTGATTTGCAAAACATGAGCTTGCGATGCGGTGAAAGCGTTGTAGCCCTCGGCACTACCGAGCTAAAGATTCTTAATTTACTTAGCACTTCGCAAGGCACAGTTGTTACCCGAAACGAACTTATCGAAAAAGTTTGGGGCGTGGGGCCTGACCGATTGATTGATCCACATATCACTTCGCTTCGAAAAAAGCTCTCGCTCACGAACATTGAAATTAAAACTGTTTATGGTGAGGGCTACAGTTTACTGATAGTCGCAGCCTAGGAACCGGAATGATTAAAAAATTAAAAGCTTCCCCAGAAACTGACGAGGCGAATATCCGCTTTCAGGGGACCTTCGAGCAGGCAGCCGTGGGAATTGCACACGTCGGACTCGACGGAAAATTCAATCTGGTAAATCAAAAGCTATGCGAAATCGTTGGCTACGGTCGCGACGAGTTTGGTTCTTTACGTTTTCAAGACATCACTTTTCCAGCCGACCTTGATGTCGATTTGGCGCTAGTCAACAAAGTGCTGAACGACGAAATTCAAACTTACACTCTCGAAAAACGTTATATCAAAAAATCTGGTTTAACTGTTTGGATCAATCTGACAGTTTCGCTCGTGCGAAAAGCTACGGGACAGCCTGAATATTTCATTGCGGTCATCGAAGATATTCAAGCGCGAAAGAAAACTGAAGAGGAACTTAAGGCCATCCGAAATGAGCTAGAAAAGAGAGTAGAGCTTAGAACTTCTGAGCTAATCTCTGCCAACCAAGCATTAACTGCGCAGGTTGAGCAAACAGAGAAGGCGAAAAAAGAACTAGATCGCTTCTTTAATTTATCGATCGACCATTTTGCAATTTCTGACACCGATGGAAAATTTTTAGTAGTGAACCCCGCTTTCACTCACACGCTAGGTTATTCTGCTGAGGAGCTGACTTCTCGTACATTTTTAGACTTTGTCCATCCCGACGATAGAAACGTGACCATCAGCCAATCAGAAGGACTAAAAGATGGTGTGCCGGTTCTAGAATTCGAAAATAGGTATTTTACGAAGAGCGGTGAAATAAGATGGTTCTCTTGGAAGGCGTTTCCGGCGCTCGATGAGGGCCTGGTGTACGCAGCTGCTCGTGATATCACTGAAATTCGCTCAAAAGAGTTACTGATCGAGAAGCAACGACACGACATTATTGAATCTTCGCGCCTCAACTCTTTGGGTCGGATGGCAGCCGGCATCGCTCACGAGATCAACAATCCTCTAGCGGTCCTCTATCTTGAAGCATTTAAAATTCGGGAATTGGCTGAGTCAAATTCGCTGAATCAAAAAGCGGTTCTTCAAAGCAGCGCACGCATTGAAGAAATGACCTGGAGAATGACCTCTATTATCAAGGGACTGAAGTCTTTTGCGCGCGACAGTTCTGGTGATCCATTCGAAGCTGTCAGTGTTCGTAAAATTATCGAGGATTCATTACTCCTGTGTGACCCAGAGATTCGACAACACCAAGTTAAGCTGATCAGTGATTCAAATTATAACGACGTGTTTGTTTCAGGTCGGGAAGTGCAGCTCGCTCAGGTGCTTGTGAATCTCTTCAACAATTCAGTCGACGCTGTTCGAAGTAAATCCGACCGATGTATAAACGTAGAGGTCGTTGAGTTAGAGAAATTCGTAGAAATTAATGTCACCGACAGCGGCCTTCTCACTGACACTGCAATAATCGCTAAAATTTTTGATCCATTTTTCACGACCAAAACTGTTGGCGAAGGGACTGGGCTTGGGCTCAGCATATCGCTCGGAATTGTAAGGGAACACGGTGGAGATCTTGTCTTTAACAATGCATCAAAAAACACGAAATTTACAATCCGACTTCCAAAGTTAATTGATTAGCATGCTCGTGCCGATTTACTTCGCATGCGCATCTGAGTGGTAGAAACTCCACGCAACTCCGCCAACGACTGTTGCATCGGAATCTTTGCGGTGGAGAGGACTGTTGTCGTTCGCAGCGCCTTTGTAGCTCTGAGTTCCGGCTGCAAGAAAGTATCTGAAGCGATTAACAGCAATTGTGTAAGTCACTGAGAGTCGAGTTCCGATATATCCAGCTTTGGTATCGAACGCGGGGCGATCGGGTTGCGAGAACTGCGGTAGCACTTCGTAGAAGTATTGATTGAGTCGATTGGTTCCGAAGTTCACACCGAAGTTAGTTGTAAGATCGCTTTTGCCACTTCTGCCAAGCGGTATTTTATGAAGAAAACCTGGCGCCAACAGAAGGCCTCGATCTGTCCACTTTCGCAGATTGGTTGCGATGACTGCACGAACCGGGAATACCAGTCGAAACTCATTCACACTTCCGGTTGGAACCAATAAATAAAGTCGAGGTCCGATCTCAAGCAGCGTGTCGATGTCGGGCATTCCTCTGCGGGCTACATTTGAATCGGATGACGACGGAAGCGAGAATCCTATACTCGCATCAACACCCAACTCTGGGCTAGTAACAACGTCGGCTTGAATTCCCTCGTAGTTCGCACGCACAGACTCACCACGGTAAGTCGCGAAGGGGAGAATGAGTGATCTGACATGGTGTTGATCAGAGGCTGGGTAATCAGGAACTGTTCCGATGCCAGCAGCTAAGTTAAGTTCAAAAAGGGGATCCGGTCCTGCCTTAGCACCGTAAGACAAAAGCAACAGACCTGCCGCAATAAAGATTTGAAGTAATCTCGTAATAGAAACCTCTGCAAGGGGGATCCAAAATGGTAGCCGAATCGGGCCGATTTTCCAGCATTAATGGAGTGCTTTTCCTAAACTAGGATTTAGGTCTGGCGCTTCACTTGTAAATAGGGATCATACGATTAGAGTAAAAGACTGTGATGAATATTCTTTTTATGTGTGTAGCCAATTCAGCTCGAAGCCAGCTTGCGGAAGGTTTGGCTCGCAATATCTTTCCTGGATTTAAAATCGAAAGCGCTGGATCGCATCCGGCAAAGTTAAATCCGTTCGCGGAAAAAGTGCTTGAAGAGATTGGGATTGATATCTCAAAGCATTATTCAAAGTCGGTCGATGAGCTCGATAAGCAATTTTTGAATAAGCTCAGCTATGTCATCACTCTTTGCGCTGAAGAAGTTTGTCCGGTTTTACCGAGCAAGACCGCAAAGAAGCTTCATTGGCCGTTTCCAGATCCCGCATCAAAAGAGCCACTTTCTGACGAAGTGCTATTAAAGCGTTTTCGCGAAGCGAGAGATAATATCAAAGCGCGACTGTTAGAGTTCAAAAAGGAAATATCACAGTGAAACTGAAGCAAAGACTTCTCGCCGAGTTTCTTGGAACGGCTGGCCTACTGATTGTAGTTGTTGGCTCCGGAATCATGGGCGAAAACCTCTCACAGGGGAACGCAGCGATTGCACTGCTTGCAAACTCGTTAGCAACGGGAGCGGGTCTTTACGCTTTGATTCAAACGTTCGGTGCGATCTCCGGTGCGCACTTCAATCCTGCAGTGACGCTTGTTGAAAGATTGTGGAAGAAAATCACAACGAGAGATGCAATTGCATACTCATTGGCCCAGATCGCGGGCGCACTTACTGGAGTGTTCCTCACTCACGCAATGTTTGGGCAAGCACTCATCCAGCTTTCAGTAAAAGATCGCAATGAACCAAGACTTTGGCTCTCCGAAGTAATTGCAACACTAGGTTTGATATTAGTCATCGCGCTCTCAGGAAAAAAGAATGTTCAGGCAACACCCACAGCAGTTGCACTCTACATCACTGCCGCTTACTGGTGCACGTCATCGACTTCTTTTGCGAATCCCGCAGTCACGATTGCTCGAAGCCTCACGGATACCTTTTCTGGGTTGCACTGGACAGGAGCGCCAGCGTTTATCGCAGCTCAGTTCATAGGAGCGCTGGTGGCATACATCATCGTCAGCAAATTCGCGAGTCGTGGCACGATAAAGCTCGCGAAATAGTGGCTTGCCGCTACATATTTCGCGCTGTTGCTTCATTTAGTTCGATAGCCCGGCGCTCGATTATTTCTGTTTACGCGGCAGTGTTACGAAGAAGGTACTGCCTTTTCCGATAGTGGACTCAACAGTTAATGTTCCGCCGTGAGCCTCTACTAACATTTTCGAGATGTGAAGACCTAAGCCAAGCCCTGATCGGTCTTTAGACCCTAGCTGAGCGAACTTTTCGAAAATTTGATCCTTCATGCTTTCAGGAATTCCCACACCCGTATCACAAACTGAAATCGTAACTTCATTTTCGTCAGAAACTGTTTTAACAACGATTTTACCTTGTTCAGGTGTGAACTTGAGAGCATTGCTAATCAAGTTAGAAACTATCTGAGTCAACCGGTCACGATCGCAAGCCACGATACAGCTTACTTCATTGGGGATCGCGCGCAGGAGAACACTTTTTGCGGCAGCAGCCTGCACGTAAGTACTCATCGCTTCTTGAATCATCGGTCCGATATCACACGGGGTTAAGTGGACTGCCAGTTTTCCCTCGACAACTCGTTCCATATCTAAAATATCGTTAATCATGCGAAGTGAGGAGTCGGCATTTCGTTTCGCTAGCTCAAGCCATTGCCGAGTTTGGGGATCAATTTTACGTTCATCAATCTCCTCCAAAAGCATCTCCATGCAAGACGAAATTGCACCAATGGGATTACGAAGATCGTGGCTCACAATTGCAAGAAACTCATCACGCGTCGTGAGCGAAGATTTGGTCTTAGTATGTTCGGCGATCTCAGATGAAAGGCGAACTGAACCTGAAGCCACATGGTTATCAGTCACCGTTCGTTCTTCGGCTAAATTTTGATCTGTGAGTTGTCTCTCCTGTTTGAGGATTTTACCAGACATACTATTTTTCACTTCACGCTCACGAACAATCGCAATGTCGACCTGAGTACGCTCGACTTCAACTGCTTTATCGGAGCGCTTGCGTTCATCAATGACGCTTTGCCTAGCCGGCACTTTGGAGTCGGCGTCACTGCGTGCAGCAGATTTTTTGAGGTCGGCATCGTGGCGTTCTAATTTGACATCGCCGTTCGTCTTCGATTCAGCATTGTCACGTGCGCGCGAAAGGGAGCGGTTGGTTCGCTCGCGCTCGGCATCCAAACTTTGATCAGTATTATGGCGCTCTTTTAAGAATGTCTTGTCGGTATCAGTAGGTTTCATCGGACTCCCGGTTGAGGCCACTCTAGCACAAATGTCTCAAATCTAAATGGATGGTTCGGCGGCAGTGAGAGCACGGCCGACATCAGAAACTTTGTGAAGCTGTTCGCGTTGATAGGCGCCGAATCGGCCGTTAAACAGTGTTCGTATCAGTGGATCTTCGAGCACATCCATCTCAATGAGGTCCGCTTCAACCTCGTCAGAAAGTACGATGTCATTCACCCTCACATACATTGATGTGAGGGTTTCGCCTCGCTCAAGCGCGGCGAAGAGTTTTGCTATCGGCACTTCGGTAATCCAAGCGACCGCTGAAGCGGGTGATTCAACAAGTTCCATCGAGTTGCCCTGTATGCTGTAGTGAAACTGCGATTCATCTCCGTTGGAATCGTATACTGAAAGTTGCCAACCTCGGCGCTTGCTGAAAAATGGTGTCGGTTCGAGCGCTTTAAAGCGCTCTAAGATCTCTGTTCGACAGAACGCAAGCGTTCGATTCTGAGCACCTGCGCTCAGCGCCTGAAATCGCCTTGCGATTTCAGAAGTAAAAGGCAGAAGCAATTTTGGATCGTAGACGTAATCAACATCTTGCTCACCAACCGCAATGACCCACGTGAGTGACCCAGCCGCCCGCAGGGCCTCTTCATCAAATACAAAAGACCCACCCGGATTCATGCGAACCACTTCAGTGTGCGGCAAGCCCGCAGTGATATCCTCACCGAACTGGTGGTAGCTGATTGGGAAGAGTGCGGTGTTATACCAAGACCAAGATTCTTGGAGGAACTGACAGGCACTCGGAACGATGTAACGCGGATTCAGTGCGCGAAGGTCTTCAATCCAATCGAGAGGAATTTCTGGTTTATGCTGCTCATTTCGCAACGGTGAAAGCACAGCGGTCTCGCGCATAGTTTGGAACGGCCAAAGCACTAAATCCCAAGGACCTTCGGCTTTAAGCAAATCTAATGTGTCTGAATCCATAACAGAGTCGACGACGTTTAGAATGTTTAAGCCCGCGACCCTAATCTGCAGCATCGAATCGACATCGGGGTCCATCGGCCGCCGAGGCACAACGACGAAGTCGCCTACTGTTACTGCTTCATCGAACTTCAGCTGATAAACTTTTTTGAAACCAAGCTCGCGAATGAGCGTGAACAATTCCTCGTGGATGCAGTGAATATAAATCGGCGTAGCACGATCTA
>JAYSYM010000050.1:0-2404 GCA_043727635.1 Bdellovibrionales bacterium
GAGGCGTTTACCTTTGATTGCGGGGCCTTCGGCGAATTTGCAGGTGCCGTACTCTTTTGCTTCTTTGCGAACGAAGACCACGGGGATTCCGGTTCTGAGTGAGAGGGCAGTAGCGATTGGAATGCCGCCCATTTCTAACGCGCCAAGATAGTCAATGTCGGTTGGAAGTAGTGGGGCCATTTGTTCCGCGATTTGCGCGAGCAGTAGTGGTGCCGATTCGAACTGATATTTATCAAAGTACTCAGTTGAGGTCTGGCCAGAGCGGAGCAGGAATGTCCCGGTGAGGTGGGAGTGTTTAAAGATCTGGTGAGCGAGTTCTTGGCGGTTCATTCTGACACCTCTTTGGCTGGCATAGAAGATGCTACTTTACTGATTATCCGATCCCCAAGGAAGTTCTTTTGCACCACCAGGGGGTAAACATGGCTGTTTCGAATCAAAGTGAAATTAAAAAGTCTTGGATCTCAAACGTCGCTGTCGTTTTTATCCTTTTAATTGTCTTAACGACTTCGATGGCGCTGTTTCTCACCTTTGTAGTGGGTAGCTTTTAAATCGACAAATGATCGTTCGGTAAGACGCGGTAGCGCTGCCAAGCTTGGATCGCACTTCGGCGAAGGTCTGAAGTGCTGTCGTATCGATCGCCAATTTCGCTTCCGAGAAGTGTTTCTATCGCATCATCGAAAGTTACAAGACCAATGATTCGACGCTGCTCATCTTCGACAACGAAAATGTGTTCGCGACGCTGAATAAACATATCAAGAACTTTAGCAACCGAGAGTTGATTTGAAACTCGCGAGATTGGTTTCATGAGCGTGCTAATCATCAATTTATCTTTATCTTGAGAGTAAGCTTCGAGAATCAAGTAGCGGTGAACAACTCCGACAATAAAATCTAATTTTCCACTGTAGACCGGAAGACGTGAGTATCTTAGCTCTCGATCATTTTTCATGAGTTGGCCAACCGAGATATCTGCGTCGACTGCGTACATTTCATTTCGTGGAGTCATGATGTCGGTGACTAAAACTTTTTGTAAGCTCAAGACGTTGCGAATCAGAAACGATTCTTTTTGCGCAAGGTTCCCGGTTGACGCTCCGGCTTCGACTGTTTCTAAAACTTCTTCGCGAGTAATGATCTCGACGACCGAGCGTTTAGTTCGAGTGATCCAGCCTGAAATTTTTTGCGAGATGTAAACAAGCGGGTAGCTTGCGTAAGTAAGTATAATGATCGCGTAGGTCGCTAGCGGATAAAGCCTGCGCCAGTGTACGACTCCCAGCTTCTTTGGAATTAACTCAGCGAAAACTAAAATTAGGAATGTCATCAGAGCTGATGCCGCTGCAACATATTGATTACCAAAAACAGCTAGAACTTCGGCCCCCATTCCTGCGGCACCGGCTGTTTGCGCAATCGTGTTAAACGTAAGGATTGCCGCGAGCGGCTTATCGATTTCGCGCTTCATTTTCTGCAGACGAATCGCCGCGCGTGAACCCTTCTTCGCATTCACAGCCAAGTGAGCCGATGAGGTTGAAAGCAGTACTGCTTCGAGCAGCGAGCAGAAGAACGAAATTGCTGTGGGAACTATGAAGAATAGGGCGACTCGTAACATCGTCCCGTCAGGGTCAGGATCCATGTCGCTATATTACAATTTCACTGTTCGCGTCCGCAAGGGTTGCGAGACACAAGGCCACGGTGTTACAAGATTAACTAATGAACTTTTTCGATTTGGGAAATGGAATCACAATCAAATCACTTGAACCTCAGCACGCCACTGAGTTGTTCAGAGTCACCGATCGCGACCGCGAGTATTTGCGACTTTGGTTACCATGGGTCGATAACGTTACAAAAGTTGAATAAATTCGTTGCGCAGTTGCGAACCGCAAGAGCCGAGGAATTCCTGAGCGATTGGGATTCAAGCATGAGGGTACTTTGCGACAAGTCGAAAAATTACCAGACGGCATGGTGGACCACGCCGTCTATGGAATGCTCGCGAGCGAGTGGAAGCAGCGAAACTAATTATATTTTTGTAGGATCGACATTTGTGGGCGATCAGTAACACCTGTAGTGCCGAGGCCTTGTGGCTCGAGAGTGAACATATACTCGCCCCACCATGGACCTGCAGCCCAGTAAGCGTAGCCCATCCACACATCGCGGTTGTCTGACATGAACTTTGTGATCGCATCACCTTCTGTCATGCACTGACCGTTAGTTGCCCAACCGATTTCACCGAGAAGTACTTTTGCACCTTGTGCGCGAGCCCAATTAGGAGCCTCTTGAAGTTTCGTAGCGCCGTTGCCAACTACACAAGTAGGAGTAGTGCCCGAGCTATCAGCGTCTAAGTACTGGTGCATTTCGTAAGCGAAGTTGATGTCGCGAAATCCATTCCATGCAGCTGCGTTGCCTGAACCGACCC
>JAYSYM010000051.1:0-2394 GCA_043727635.1 Bdellovibrionales bacterium
TCGAGCGTTTGCGCTACTGCCGTGTAGTCACAAACTTTTAGACTAGCAAGCGATCCAACCAGGTAAGTTTCAGCACGAAGCTGATCTACAAACGCTGGAGTGCTAAGGCTTTTTGTAATTGCAATTGCGTTCTGAGGCTCGCCCTTACGAATATGGGCCCAGCCCATTTCCTCCTGAGCTTCTACCCAGTACTCGGATTTTTTACTTACTTGATCGTAATAACGAGTCGAAGCATCAAAATATCCATTTTGGAAAAGGAGTCGCGCAGCTGTGAGCTTCATTAGCTCTTCAGATGCAGGCGATTTTGGATTCTTCATAAGCTTTGCGAGAAGCTTTGCAGCCATGTCCGCTTTGTCATTGAGCGAGTAAGCTAAGACTAAATTCCACTCAGCACGGGCGCGCGCAACACTTTCAGGAGGCGAATCTTTTGCCAACTGCTCTAAGGTTGCGACGTTTTCGAGAGTCTCAACGTCATTAACTTTCACAAGAAACTCAATATTCTTATCGAAGATCGCCGTCCAGCCTGGCGACCAGTTGATTCGAGCAAGTTCCCAGACAAAGTGAGTTTGCGGGGCGGCCTTCTGCCAGTAAGTTTCAAAGTCCTTAGTGTCTGCAGGATTAGTTGCCGTGAAGAGCGTTTCGACACCAGTTACTTGTAAGCCAGCGTTGAATTGAAGTAAGCCTTGAAGTGCTCGGCCCCAACTTGAGTTCCCTTGCGGACTATTCTCGAAAGCTTTAGTGAAAAGTAAAACTGCTTGGTCCCACGATTCAGTTTCAACTGCTCGTAAAAATGCGAGTTGATCCGGGGACTTCTGTTCAATTTTTGCATTTACAACGGCGGCGAGTCCTTTTCTGCCAACTGCTTCTGTTGCAGCCGCTGTAGCAGGACCAGCGTCATTGAGCAGCGCCTCGAGATCCTCTTGCGCATGAGCGAGAGTCGCAACAAAAGATGTCGCAATCAAAAGAGTCATACCTAACCAACCAGCTACTGCAACTATTCTCATAGTAGATACCCAATTTGAAGTGATGTGACCGCTAGATCAAGTTTCTTAGAAACATCAAAGCTTTTAGTGTTGTAAGTTTGGTAGCGCATTTCCATGCGAGAAGTGATGTGCTGGTTAATCCAGAACCCGACTCCCATTCCACCTGTATAAGTGTTCGTTGAGCCCGAGTTCAACTGAACCTGGCCAGCACCTAAAATCCCGTAGATGTCGAAGTGAGCAATCCCTTTATCGAATAAATTTAATTTTCCGTAAAGTGGGTACCAGTTCACGAAAGCCATCATTTGTGATTTTGGGAAATCAATTGATGGATATGGCGCCGTTGGTGAACCCGGATTCGCATTGTAGTCAGCGATCGCATCTTCAACCATCGCTTTACCTTCTGGAGTCAGCGTATTGAACGAATACTCGTACCTCGCTCCAACCGACCAGCGCGGATTGAAGTGATAGTGGGCATTCAAACCTAAACTTTTCGTTCGGTTATACGAATCTCCGCCGAAAGCGCCAGAGAACTCGGGAGCTAACTCGACTCGCTTCACGCGATCCACAACTCGGTTTTGCACAATTGAAACGTTCTTCTCAGAAGAAATTGCCTTCGCTCTTTCGTAAATCGGCTGGTTTCCACCCAGAGAATCAAAGTCCGCTTCTTCAGCGTGGGAAACAAAGGGAACGAGCATCAGTAAAATTAAAAACTTTTTCATTAGTTGCCCCCTAGTGGCACGTCAATGGAAATTGGCAGATAGAGAGTATGCGAATTTGAATACTTATCGTAGTAGTCTGTCGAAGCGTTCTCGAAGCTCGCAGAAACTTTTACCGAGCCTTTCGCATTCGCGGGAACTTGCCAAACGAAACTACAAGCCAACACCGGAGTCCAATTGTTTGGTGAACAAGTGAGTGTCGCCCCTGCAGGAACCGAATAAATCGTCTCAAGGTTAACTTGGCCTTCGTCTTTAGGATCGATGACTAGAAATTGATAGTTTATCTTGTCGCCAGCTGCGGCAGGGATCGGCTTAGCCCAAGTGGTTACCACCTGAGAAGGTGAATTTAAAACGTCGTAAGTAATGACTTGGCTTGGACCAGACTTTTGAAACTTAGAAACTGGTAAAAGTTCAAAACCTAGCTTGCTGCGACTTTTTGTTAATTCTGCTTTCGACAAATTTACTTCAACAACGAATGTGAATTTATCTGCAGAGTCTACTGAGGGCGCAGAAATTTCAACAAAGCCGGCCATACTAGGAAGCCCGTTTGAATTGCGAGCGATCAAGCTTGGGTAGTTGGCAGGATTGCTTCCCGCCGTGCGATCTTCAATCTTTACGTAAAACTCGTCTGTCACGCCTTCGCGAATTTCTGGATTTAACGAGCTAACTTCTACGATAGTTGGCTCAAGCAATGT
>JAYSYM010000052.1:0-2388 GCA_043727635.1 Bdellovibrionales bacterium
AATCTTTTTGAGGGCTGAATCTAAGATCCGGATGAATGCGGTTTGTACTCCGTTGAGATTATTTTTAACAAGTGCCGGATTAATTTCTAAGTAATAGCCGTTAGAGTATTGCACGAGCGCTATGCGTTCGGTTTGTGTAAGGTTGTGCGGGTTCTGCACCCACGCAGGCAAGTCGCAATCTGTTTCCTCGCAAAAGTCCTCAACGAAGAGTTGTTCAAGTTTCGAGAGATCAGTTGCAACAATTTGACTGTAGGTCATGCGATTAAGTTGACCAGCAAATGCGTTTGAAGCCAGAAGGTTAATCGAAAGAGCAGCCACAAGAACTAAAGCATAGTTTTTCATATCAACTCCTACCTATGGAGTTTGCAAGAGAGTGGCCGCCGATGGCCAATTTACGAGAGATAATAGCGAGTTTACGAGAGTGGCGCTGAGCGCGCGTCGCCGTCAGAATCTTATACGATGCAGTTGCCGATTTAGTTCAGAAGCCCAGCGATTGTAGCCACCAAGAATGTAGCGAGGCTCCCGCCGATGACCGCTTTGATTCCCAGTTGCGCAAGCTCACTTCGACGCGACGGAGCCATTCCACCGATACCACCGATTTGGATTGCGATCGATGAGAAGTTCGCAAAACCGCATAGTGCATACGACAAAATTAAAACTGTTCGATCGCTTAACTGCGAAGCTACTTCCGTTAAATGCAAGTAAGCAACGAACTCGTTTAAAACAATTTTCTCACCTAAAAAGGCGCCGGCTGTCGCAATCTCATTAGCAGGAATTCCCATTACCCACGCGAGCGGCGCAAAGACCCAACCTAAGATGACTTGGAAAGTGAGCTCAGCTTTTCCGTCAGTTAAGAATGCTGTTGGAACTAAGTCAGCACCCCAAGTAGGGAAGCCGATCCAGTGGCCGACATGATAGATTCCCGCATTCAACATCGTGATCAAAGCGATGAACGCTAAAAGCATGGCTCCGACATTTACCGCGAGTACTAAACCTTCTGCCGCGCCACGTGCCGCAGCTTCGATAGCATTCGAATCAATTTTTTCACCAGAAAATGGAAGAGTTCCCATCGTCTCCGGCTTCTCAGTTTCCGGAACGATCATTTTTGCAATGATGATCGAAGCCGGAGCTGACATCACACTCATCGTGATTAAGTGACCTGCGATGTCGGGGATGCGATCACGCAAAAGACCAACGTAAGCCGCCAACACTCCACCAGCAGCATTCGCCATGCCTCCGGCCATGATGCAGTAAAGTTCAGAGCGCGTCATGCGCTCAACAAAGGGCTTAATTACCAGTGGCGCTTCAGTTTGACCTACGAAAATATTCGCTGCAGTTGAAAGGGATTCTGCGCCGCTAATCCGTAAAGTCTTTTGCATTAACCATGCGAGCCCTTTGACAACTCTTTGCATCACCCCGAGGTGATAAAGTACGGCCATGATCGACGCCATGAAAATAATTGTCGGAAGAACCTGAAACGCGAAGATGAAGCCGATTTTTTGGGTATCCATCAATGGCCCAAAAACAAACTCACTGCCCTTATTGGTGAAATTCAAAATTCCGATGACGGCGTCATTGGCTAAAAGAAAAAGAAATTTAAAGGGCCCAGAAATTCCTAGCGCTGGAATTCCGAGAACAAGCACGGCAAGAGAAACTTGAAGCAGCATGCCGATTCCAACAAGTCGCCAGTCGATTGCTTTGCGATTGCTAGAGTAAAGGTAAGCGATCAACAGGATAACAACTACACCGAGTAAACCAGTCATGTACCATCCAAGCGCCATCCAAGATTCAGCTACTTATTGGGGCTCGGGTTCTTCATACCGCGGAGAGTTCACATTATCTAGTTCATTTTGAATTTCTTGAGCTGCTGGCGCTTGCAGTTCCTTCTCTGCATCGGCGGCAGATTCGTCATCTTCAATTGGAAGTGGTGGAGCGATAGTCGGCAGATCCTCAACAGGCTCGTCTTGATCCATGAATTGAGGCTGCGGGGGTGTTTCGCGACCAGTTGGAGTGTCTGATTTGAATGTTTGGTCGGAGTCGTACTTATCGCCTGAGTATGACTCATCCGACGGTGGTTCCTCGGGAGCGGCATAGGTCTGCTCTTCATTCTCCATCGCAGGTGCCGTACTCCACATGTTGTCTACTTGCGAAATGGCAGCAGCGTATTCGTCGGCCGATAATTTTTTGAAACCGTGAAGCTTACCTAGAATTTTTTTGATTTCGTTTCTGGCGAATGGCGTGAGCTGTTTTTTCCTGAAACTTACTGAGTACTTTTTTGGATTCGGAAGTAGGAATGCTAAAAATGCACTATCGACCGCAGTTAACTCAGACGGCGATTTGCTGAAATAGACTTTCGACGCTTCTTTAACTCCATAAACATTTTCACCG
>JAYSYM010000053.1:0-7370 GCA_043727635.1 Bdellovibrionales bacterium
ACTTTCGGGTCCGCACCGAAGACAACTTGTCCCGTGTACTGCAAGAACAAGCTCACACCAATTGCTGTGATCAGAGAATTTAATTTAGGAGCGCCACGAAGCGGGCGATAAGCAAATCGTTCAATCAAGAAGCCAAGAGCGGCACAAACTGCCATTGAAACGGCAAGCAGAGTAAAGAGCGTGCCGAAGCCGGGACTCTCTTCAATACCTAAGTTGCGAGCAGCGTAGTAAGCTCCGAAAGCTCCAACCATATAAACTTCAGAGTGTGCGAAGTTAATGAGTTGGAGAATTCCATACACCATTGTGTAGCCAAGCGCGATCAACGCATAGATGCTTCCTAGGCTAATTCCATTGATGATGTGCTGTACGAACTCTTGCATCGGTTACGCTTTAAGGACTGATTGTTGTCACGAAACGGTTGGTGTTCCCGTCGACTTTTACAACCACAGCGCTTTTAACAGCGTTGCGTTGTTCGTTGAGAGTGATTTTTCCGGTCACACCAACGTAGTCTTTTGTCTTAGCGATTTCGTCGCGGATATTTTTTGAGTCAAGAGTTGTCGAGCGCTCCATTGCTTCAATTAAGATGCGAGCAGAGTCGTAGCCAAGAGCTGCAAGTCCGTCTGGAGTTTCGTTGTACTTCTCTTTGTAACGTTTGATGAAGTCTTGTGTGACAGGATCAGTGCTCTCAGTGGTGTAGTGATTCGAGAAGTAGTTGCCGTTGATGGCTTCTTTTCCGATTTCGTAAAGTTTAGAGCTATCCCAACCGTCTCCACCCAACAGTGGAACTTTAAGACCAAGTTGTTTTGCCTGACGAGCAATCAAACCAACTTCTGTGTAATAACCAGGAACGAAGATCGCTTCTGGTTTTTTTGTGCGGAGAGCTGTGAGCTGACCTTTGAAATCGATATCGCCGGACTGATAGCTTTGGTCAGCAACAATTTCGCCGCCCATTGCTTTCAAAGTTTCTGCGAAGTAGCTCGCAAGACCAACGCTGTAATCAGACTTAACGTCGCGAAGGATCGCAACTTTTTTAGCCTTTAAATTTTCGATAGCAAATTTTGCCATCACTGTTCCTTGAAACGGATCAATGAAGCAAACACGGAAGATTTGATCACCAACTTCAGTTACTTTCGGATTAGTTGAGCTTGGGCTAATCATTGGAACTTTGTATTGCTGAGCAATTGGTGCAGCTTCGAGTGAACGAGAGCTCGCAACTTCACCCAATATCGCCACAACTTTGTTTTGTGTGATGAGGCGAGTAACTGCTGCTGCTGACTCGCCGGTCTTACCTTGGTTATCAAGAGAGATAAGATTAAGTTGGCGACCTTTTACTCCACCAGCTTTGTTTTTTTCTTCGATGGCCATTTCGATTCCGCGGTGAGTGCTGATCCCGAAAGTAGCTTCTGAGCCAGTCATCGAACCATATTCACCGATTTGAATAGCTTCAGTCGAAGCTGCGCCCGCTGCGCCATCTGTCGTGTCTGACTTTTTTGTACAACCTGAAACTGCGATGACAGCTGCGAATAAAACCGCTGCGTTGAAGCGTTTGAACATCTAAAGATCCCCCAAAAAATGTCGATTTGCTCGAAGGTTTAAAGCCTTCGATGAGTGGCGCAATTAGCCATCAGTTGCATGGGTTTATCAAGAAGAAAGTACCTGCGCAAGGCGGACAAATTCGGGGGTAACTTTCTTTTTGTGGGCGAGGGCTTGTTCGAGGGGAATCTTCACAACATTTTGCCCTTGAACCCCAAGCATGACGTCAAATTTGCCTTCTTCTAAGGCGTCAATCGAAGCTGCTCCCAAACGCGAAGCTAGAATGCGATCGGCAGCCGTTGGTGAGCCACCTCGCTGAACGTGACCAAGGATACAAACTTTTGCTTCGTAGCCAGAAATTTGCTTAATCTCTTCGGCGATATCATAGGCGCGACCGGGCTTATTTCCCTCGGCTGTGACGATGATACTGCTCTTTTTTCCTCGAGCGATGCCGCGCTTGATATGTTCAACGGCAATTTGCGCTGAGATTGGATTTTCAGGAAAAAATATTTCTTCAGCACCACCGGCTAAGCCAGTGTCGACTGCGATAAAGCCAGAGTTGCGGCCCATAACCTCCACGATAAAAAGGCGATCGTGGGAGTCAGCCGTGTCGCGAACGCGGTCAATGGCCTCTAAAGCCACATTTACGGCCGTATCGAAACCAATTGTGTAGTCTGATCCCATGATATCATTGTCGATCGTTCCGGGAATTCCAACTATCGGGAATTTATGTTCTTTCCAGAGAAGATGAGCGGCCATGAACGAACCATCACCACCAATGCAGACGCAAGCTTCAATTCCGGCGGCCTTTAAATTCTTTACTGCCTGTGCGCGCACTTCAGGTTGATGAAATTCTGGGCAACGACCAGTCTTTAAGATCGTTCCTCCGCGCTGAATGATGTTAGCAAGTGAGCCGTGAGTGAGAGGCTTGAAGTCGGAATTAATGAATCCGTAGTAGCCACTCATGATGCCAACGACTTCATGACCTCTGTTGAGAGCCACTTTCGTGACAGCACGAATTGCTGCGTTCATTCCCGGTGCGTCTCCGCCTGAAGTATAAACTCCGATTTTCATAGGTCATCTATAACAAAAAAGGAGCCGTGCGACCACGACTCCTTTTAATTATTGCAGGTTTTCGATCCTTCGATCGCCTACGCAAACTTTAATTCACTCCAAACGCAGAAGCAGCATGCTGCTTCGGTGTCAGGACTAGCGAACCATTTCTTTGAATTCAGCGCCTGGGCGGAATTTTGGGTACCATGCAGCTGGAATTTTGATTGTCTTGCCAGTTTGTGGGTTACGGCCCATGCGTGCTTTGCGCTTTGATTTTGTGAAAGTTCCGAAGCCAACGAGTTTCACTTCGTCGCCTTTTTTAACTTGTTTGCGGATCAATTCGATCGCTGCGTCCAAAACGCGCTCTGTTTGCGCTTTTGAAGTGTTAGTAGTTGCTGATAAAGCATCGATAAATTGTGCTTTGTTCATCCGTGTCTCCTCGGCCCTTTGAAGGCCACTGTTGTTGTACAAACGTTGCTTAACGAAATTTGAAGCGATGAGCAAAATTGGGTCAACAACTAATTACAGGATTTGCGCTTTAGAAGCTTAAACCGGGCAGATTTAGCTGCTAATGACGAGGGTCTTCGCCCGATTCGCCGTCATCTTCCGAGTGTTCGGCGTCGATATCGGCGACCGCTTGAACGGGTACTCTGTATTTTTCGTCGGCCCATGCTCCCAGATCAATAAGGCTGCACCTTTCCGAGCAGAACGGTCGGAACTTATTGTCTGGAGTGTATTCTGCGGCAGCTCCGCAAGTTGGGCAGTGAACTTTCATGCGTGAAAGTGTAAATGATTTTGCTCGGCTTAAACAAGCTGGATGATTAAAATCAAATTTACTGTGGCGACGATCAGCCAAAGCAGAATGCCTTGTGCTAATGGCTTGGGGCCGACTTCTTTGAGAGCTGCGCGTGTTAAGCCAGCGCCAATTAGGAACAAAGTTGCGACGAGCACTCGCTTGCTCAAAAACTCGATCCACTTAGCTGCGTCTGTGAGTTCAGGGATCCAAGTAACGAGCGCACTTACGGCTAAAAAGCCGAGGATGAACAAAGGAAATTTGGGTGAGCTGCCTTTGTTTTCGCTTGAGCGAAAAAATCGACCGATCATTAACGTCACAGGAATAATCCAGAGGGCCCGCACTAACTTTACAGTTGTTCCGACTTCAAGGGCTTTCTCGCCGTACTGAAGTGTTGCTCCGACGACTGAACTTGTATCGTGAATTGCTAAGGCACTCCACAATCCAAATTGTTCTTGAGTCAGCGAAAAATAATGTCCAATCGAGGGGAAAATTAATAGCGCTACAGCATTTAGCAGAAACACGATGCTTAGTGCGATTGTTGTATCAACACTGCGTGCGCGAATTGTCGACGACACGGCCGCGATTGCGCTACCACCACAAATTGCAGTGCCGACATTTATTAACAGTGATAGATCGCGCGAAGTCTTAAGCAGCTTCCCTAAAAGCCAACCCACGAGCAGAGTCGCTGATAGACCAACAAGAGTGTAACCGATTCCGTTGATTCCAACCTTGGCCACAACGAGAAGATTCATTCCCGCACCTAAACCAACGATTGATGCCGAAAGAAGTGGACGAGTATATTTTTTCGTTTCAGCCAGCCAGGGATTTCCGAAAACGAGAGTGATCGCGGCTCCCATGAGAAGTGCGATCGCGGACGATACTTGCGGCAAGAGTGAAATTAAAAATCCGAGCGGGATTAATACCAAAGCGATCGAAGGCATCTGCCGCACTACATGCGGCCTTTCATCATTCCGTACCAATACATTTTCGGTAGAAGATCTTTCTTTAAGATCCACATGCTACGGCGTTCTTTAGTCATATCCATTGGGAAAGAGGGCAGTAGTTTTCCGTCGTAACCGAACTCAGCTAAGATTACTTTTCCGACACCGGTAATCAGCGGGCAAGACGAGTAGCCGTCGTAGCGAGCTGCTGGAGTGCCGCCATTCATGACTTGAAGAAGATTCCGCACAACGACGGGAGCTTGCTTTCTAATTGCAGCTCCAGTTTTTGAATTAGGCACGCCGGTGACATCACCAATTCCGAAGGTGCGCGAATCGTCTTGGTGCTGAAGTGTATGTTGATCAACCTTAAGCCATCCAGCTTGCGGACCTGAAGTAAAAGCTAAGCCAGACTTAGAAATAAAATCATGCGCACTCATTGGTGGAACAACGTGCAGAAGGTCATACTGAGTTTCAACTGTCTCGACCTTGCTTTGAACTTGTCCGTCTACAGTTTGTTCTGTGGTTTTCTCGAAGATTGCAGTTTTAGTTTCCGGGCGTACTTCGACAAGCTTATGTGAAAACCACAGGCTGATATCTTTTTTATTTGCTACTTCCATCAACGGTTTTGCAAATGAAGGAACGCCAAAAATAACTTTTCCAGCTACAGAGAAAATAATTTTAGTGGTTTTGCGAACTCCGTTTTTTTGAAAGATCTCATCTGCCAAATACATGATTTTCTGAGGAGCGCCGGCGCATTTGATCGGAACAGGTGGCATTGTGAAAATCGCAGTTCCACCTTTGAAGTTTTCGATCATCTCAGCTGTCTTCTCGGCGTCTGCATACTGATAAATGCTGCAGAGACCGTTCTTGCCCAAATTCCCTTCAAGACCTTTAATTTTTTGAAAATCAAGTTTCAAACCAGTCGCGACGACTAGAAAGTCGTAAGTGATCTCAACGCCAGAACTGCAAGCTACTTTTCGTTCTTCAGTTCTGATTTCTAAAACGGACTCTTTAATCCAAGTCACATTTTTTGGAATCAAGTCAGCAAGCGGGCGGCCAGTCACTTCTTTTTTTACGAGGCCAGCGCCAACTAAAGTCCAAAGAGGTTGGTAAAAGTGAGTTTCAGCTTGATCAACAATGGTTACATTTCCTGCTCCGAGAAGTCGACTTAAGCGAGCTGCCACAGAGATTCCGCCTGTGCCTGCTCCAAGAATAAGTACCTTTGCATGAGTTTTCATAAATTGCTCCTCTGAGCTAACAGTTAG
Organism: Bdellovibrionales bacterium; assembly: GCA_043727635.1. GTDB lineage: Bacteria > Bdellovibrionota > Bdellovibrionia > Bdellovibrionales > JAMPXM01 > JAYSYM01. The sequence goes on from JAYSYM010000053.1 coordinate 5,589, forward strand.
CTGCGGCCAAAATTCAAATTAGCCGGAACAGCAGTGTCGATTTTTTTCGGCGGATCGAGTTTCAAATTTTTCATGATCTCAACAAATTCTGCCGCCGAGCGTCCGCCGCCGAGGCGTGGATTTAACTTTTTCTCGATGCCGATCGTTGATGAAGTAAAACCTTTGTAATCATGCGCAGGGTAAACAACGGTATCTTCAGGAAGAGAAAAAAGTTTCTCGTGCACACTCCGATAAAGAGTTTCGGCTGAACCTTCCTGAAAATCTGTACGACCGCAACCACGAATCAAAAGTGTGTCGCCGGTAAAAACTTTCCCGTTAATGTAATACGACATGCAGGTGTGGGTATGGCCGGGAGTAGCTAGTGCGGTGAGCTCGTACGCTCCGAACTTAATTTTACTCTTATCTTTTAGAAATACATCGACACCTTTTGCTGTAGAGGCAGCGCTCATAGCAGTCTTTGCACCGGTCTTGTCGGCGATGGGCCCTGCGGCAGTGATGTGATCGGCGTGAATATGAGTTTCGAGTGCATAGAGAAGCTTGAGCTCTAGATCTCGGATTAACTTTAAATCCCGATCAAATGTTTCTTGTACTGAATCGATGAGAACTGCTTCGCGGGAGACTGGATCAGCAAGCAGATATGTAAATGTCGATGAAGTTGATTCGAACAATTGTTGAAACAGCATTGAAAATAGGTATCCCGTCGGGCCTCCAAAAGCAAAAGGCAACTGTCTCCAGTTGCCTTTAACCATCTTTGCTCTATGGCTATTGCTTTAGCTTAGTATTTGTAGAACTGAACTGTGCCCATTTGCTGACCGCGATAAGTAACTTCACCAGTCATTGAAAGTGAAGAAGGCGCGCCTTGTTGAATGATGATTACCAAACCGTTGTCGTATTGAGCGCTCCAGCTGCCAGTGCCCTGAACACCAGATCCGCGAATTTCCATTCCTGCACTGTTGTTGATTGGGAAGATGCGGCCGTTGAATAAAACGTCAGGAGCTGCGGCACCGTAATTTCCGCGTGCGCCAACTTTAATTTGAACGCGAGTACCTGTTTGGTCGAAACGCATTTTCACAACGCCTCGTTTTGCGTATGTCTTACAGTTCCAGCTACCGAAGCTAGTTGACCAATTCAACTGACCTGGATGATTGTTCCAGCCGTTGTTTTGGCAAAAGCCACCGTATTGACCGAGCATTGAGGCGAAAGCACCTTCGCCGATGTTCTCAAGTTCTCCGGCAACTCGATTTGAACTCAATGAGTTATTGTATCCGTATCCGTATCCAGCGCCGCTAGGTCCGCAGTTGCCGTTCACACAGCTTGTGTTTGGATTCGCAACCGAATCATTTTTCTTTCCGCAAGCGACCATTCCGGTAGCAACGACAGCAGCTAAAACCAACATGAGGTAACGCATAACCTCTCCTTATTATAGTGAGCGAATGGTCTGCCACTCGCGAACACCAGTACAATATTCACTTTTTGGGCCATAGCTGCCCGCAGGGCTTTTTAAGAAGATATATCGTAAGTATTTGGATTTACTTGAGATTTACAGATCACTTTTTAGGAAGGAGGAGGCCGCAGGCGCCGATGCTGCGCAGATGTTAGACGAAGTGACGACTAACGCCGTCACTTCGATTTACTTAGTGACCGAAATTTCGATTGAAGCCGAGTGCGCTGGCGGAGCCGTCAAGAACACGAAAGTCATTCCAAACAAGATAGCAAAGTAGATCAAAGCAAAGCGCATCCCGATATCCATTGAGTGAGAGTCAGATACCACTTCTTCTTTTT
>JAYSYM010000054.1:0-2382 GCA_043727635.1 Bdellovibrionales bacterium
CTCATCCGCTGGGCATTGATGGAAGCTTACGTAATTCCGAGTGCGAGCATGTTGCCGTCACTTTTAATTCACGATCACATTTTCGTTAACAAAATGGTCTACGGCGTTCGTGTTCCATTTAGTGAAAAATGGCTCGTCGAATTCAAAAAACCAGCTCGTGGTGAAGTCATCGTCTTTAAATATCCGCTCGACAAAGGCACCTTCTTTATCAAGCGAGTGGTGGGAATTCCCGGCGACGAAATATCCTACGAAAATGGAAAACTGATTCTCAACGGAAAACCGCTCGAGACAGCTGCTCCGACTGAAGACGAAGAAAAAATGTTTGATCAACTGCGTGACGCTGACTTCCGCGCCGGCGGAAATATTCTCGATGCTACTGACAATTATGTTCACTTAATGGAACGGCTTCCACCAGACGCAAATCATCCGGTTCTCCTTCGCAAAGGCGAGAGCTTTGGTAACAATAGCGGCCCGTGGACAGTCGGTGAGCGAGAGCTGTTCGTGATGGGCGACAATCGCGATAACTCTCATGATTCGCGTAGATGGGGTTTTGTCCCTGAAGAAAATGTTCTCGGCCGAGCAATGTTTGTTTGGCTCAGCTGCGAAGATACACTGCCAGTAGTTTCGTTCTTGTGTAATCCAGCGACTGTTCGCTGGAATCGCTTCTTCTCCAATGTCAGATAAGCGCGGGACTTGGCCGCAGGCCTTGCTCTCGCTCGCTTTTTCAATCTTGATCATACTCGGTATTCGATGGGCTTTTCTCGAGCCCTACATCATTCCGTCCGAGAGTATGGTGCCGACACTTCTAGTTCACGATCACATTGCTGTTAATAAATTTGTTTACGGACTACGAGTTCCATTCACCCAAAAATGGTTGGTGAAGTATTCTGAGCCTAAGCGAGGAGATATCGTAGTCTTCCGATCAGTAGAGGATCCGAAAATCTTCCTCATCAAACGAGTCGTTGGATTGCCCGGTGATGCGCTCGAAATTACATCACGTACCTTAAAAATCAATGGCAACTCGATCAGTAGTGAAGCCGGCAAAGCCGATCCAAGTTACAACTATCGTGTTGAAAATCTCGACGGGAACAGTCACGTCATCGCTTACGAAAAAAATCAGTCAAACGACGACGAACCGAGAAAGATTTTAGTTCCTACCAACCACTATTTTATGATGGGCGACAATCGCGATAACTCGTCTGATAGCCGCGTTTGGGGACCGCTACCTCACGACAACATTCTTGGGCGCGCAAGCCTCATCTGGCTAAGTTGCGAAGAGATGGCTGAAGGATCGAGCCGACTCTGCAACTTCGCAAAACTTCGCGGTGACCGAATATTCAGCAAAGTCCGCTAGCTGCTCTGTTGCTTCCTACTTGAGCTGTGGTTAAGCTAACTAGGCGTGGCAAAAAAAGATCCAATTCGGACCCGCATTTTACTTCGTGAATACCTCGAGAGTTTGATCGTTGCGGTCTTGCTTGCGCTGATCATCCGTTTTTTCGTGATTTCCGCTTACAAAATTCCCACGGGCTCAATGGTTCCCACTCTTAAAGTGGGAGACTTTATTTTTTCCTATCGTCTTCCTTACGGAGTTCCGGTTCCTTTTGCGGGAGGCAAGCGCATCGGTTTAGAGCTCCCAAAAAGGGGAGATGTCGTCGTTTTCCGTTATCCAGAAAATCCGCGAATCAATTACGTTAAAAGAGTCATCGGTCTGCCAGGCGACCGTATTGAAATTAAAAATCACGATCTTTACGTCAACGACCTCCAATCAACCTACGAGATCAAATCGCCCGAGTTAATCGCCGACCTTCCCGGCAACGAACTTTATGACGTCTACTCTGAAAAAATCGGCGAGTCAGAGCATCTCATCCTCCGAAGTAAAAACGATGAGGCTGATTTCTTCGGCCCGATGGTTGTTCCTCCTGGGCAAGTTTTCGTGCTGGGAGATAATCGCGACACCAGCGACGATTCTCGGTACTGGGGATCAGTTCCAGTTCAAAATTTAGACGGTAAAGTCGTGATGATTTGGATGTCGTTTGATTGGAACTATCGCTGGGGCGACAACCGTTTACCGTCGATCAGAACCGAGCGACTCTTCAGATCGGTTGAGTAAGCTGTCGCGGCTGCCGCGCCATAGCTCTGAAAAATAATTATTTCCCGCATTGACGCAATTTCAGCAGCCGACCTAGCATAGGTTTTAATGTCCATTACCGGCCGCTCTGTTTTTTCAACTCAAGATCTAACCACTGACCAATCCAATTCAATTTTCGATTTAGCTGAGAAAATACTTAAGCAGGGAAACAAAATTCCCACACTAAGTAGGTCGATGATTTGCGCCTTCTTTGAACCAAGCACACGAACTCGAATGAGTTTCCAAATGGCGGG
>JAYSYM010000055.1:0-2380 GCA_043727635.1 Bdellovibrionales bacterium
AGCATCCATACACATTTTATGAGATTTAAGATCGACGCCGTGTTCGTTGATAAGAATTTAAAAGTTAAACGCGTCTATGAAAATTTAAAGCCGTGGAGAATGACTCGCTTCGTGAGCGGAGCAGATTCAGTTTTCGAATTACCGGCTGGTACAGTCAAAGAACGAGAAGTACGAATTGGGGATCAACTCTATGTGGGCAATTAGAATATTGACTGGCCCACAAGCGGGGCAAGTCTTCAATATTTCGCAAGTGCGCACGACTATCGGTCGAGGCTCGAACTGTTCAGTTGCATTGAACAGTTCTGGTGTATCGAAAGAGCACGCTACTATTGTTTTGACTGAAGATAAGTTGATTATCTCTGATTTGAATTCAAGCAATGGAACATTCGTTAATGGTGTTCGAGTTCAGAATCAGAAATTAAAGAAGGGCGATAAAGTAGCTCTTCACGATATTATCTTTGATCTAATTGATTCAAATGAGCATGCGGCAGTTAAACGTCCCGCAGCTCGGCCACGCGCAAGCCACTCGCCGACTTCAGCGGGCAACCTAGCAATTCAACATCAGCCGTGGGGCCAAATGAATCATGAGGCGCCACAGCCTCATCTACATATGTCAGCACCAAATCAATCTCCAGCTACTCAACAAAGCCAGCAACCACAGGGTAATGCCTTTGAAGTTTTAAAAGCTCAAGCTGACGCTTATATCGACGCAGTTGTGATGCCGGGAGTTTACGGTTTAGCGAAACGCTTTGAAGTTCGCTGGGTTCTCGCAGGCTTTGTCGCCCTCTATATTCTATTAGTAACAGTGCTTGCGACAATTCCGATGTCGAACCTCATTAAGTCGAGCATTCAAGCTGAAAGTCAGCGGCGCGCTCTCACTATTGCTCGCAATCTCGCGATTTCAAATCGTCAGGCGATTCTAGATAAGATGGAAATCTCTGTCTCTACTAGTCAGGCTGATCGCGAAGAAGGTGTTTCTACTGCTGTCATTATCGATTCAGAAGATGGCCATGTGATCGCTCCCGCGAATCAGCGCGGAAGTTCAATCGATAAGCCGTTCGTTCACTCTGCACGCAAAGAACATCGCGAAAAAGAAGTCGTTCAACAAATTGATGATTCAACTGTTGGAGCGAGTGTACCAATTACTTATTTCAATTCGAACACTGGCCAGTCTGCAACGGCCGCTTACGCTGTGATCCTTTACGATATGGGTAGCACCGCACTCAACCGCGGACAGACATTTAGCTTATTCTTGCAAGCACTTGCGTTTGCATGTCTGTTTGGCGCAATCTTGTTCTTCTTCTTCGTGCGTTTAGTAGAAGAGCCAATTAGATTATTAAACAGTGAACTTGATAATGCTCTACGCTCACAGCGAGATCATGTATCGACTCCGTTTGTCTTCCCTAGCCTTCAGTTGTTAAGCAACAACATTACGAGTGCCCTCACTCGAATCGGCAAAGGCGGTCACGATGCGGCTCCTGCCCTCAATACCACTCAGCGAGAAGCAGAGGCCGAAGGCATTATTGCAATGATCTCACTTCCAGCAATTGCAATTGGTGCACTCGATAAGAGAATTATCGCAGTTACTCCGGCATTTGAAGACCTCGTAAAAGCAATGTCAGGTCTCAAAGGATTAAATCTTAAAGATCTTTCGGACCAGGCGTTGCGAGACAATATCAGCGAAATCATTTCAATGCTGCAGTCGCAACCTAGTCAGCAAGCCTTGAGTGAAATTCCGTTTGCAGGAATGCCACACGAAGTTTGTGGCCAAGCTGTGATGTCGTCTGCCGAACCAATCTATTATGTTATTTCGGTAAAGCCGATTGAAGTTCAGGGAGGGTATGCCTAATGACAAGCTCACCTCCTAAATTGCAATCAGCTCAAAAAGTAACTCTTACTATTAAGAGTGGGCCTAATCGCGGAGAGATCTTCCAACTTCTTCCGCCAAAAGTTTCTATTGGCCGTGGCAATGACAACGACATCGCTCTTCAAGATGTGAAGTGCAGTCGTAGCCAAGCCGTGATTCACGTATCCCCTCCTCGCTACTTCGTTGAAGACGTAAGTGCGCGCGGTACGACGTTAGTGAACGGCAATGTTGTTAAGGTACAAGAGCTTCGAAGCGGCGACTCGATCACTGTCGGAGAAACTCAAATTGAGTTCAGTATTCAATCAGCAGATTCGATTCCAGCCTTACGATCAGAGCCCAATGCTCCGGCTTGGGGCGGCTATCAAACTGGTCCGGCGCCTGAAGCACGTAACCGTCAGAAATCTTCGAAATCCGAAGGCGGCGGCAATCGCCTTCGCTTCTATTCAATTGTTGGCGTAGTTGGATTAGTTCTCTACTTCCTATTGAGCGGTGATCCGATTAAGTTGACTGAAG
>JAYSYM010000056.1:0-7345 GCA_043727635.1 Bdellovibrionales bacterium
CCTCAAAAAACTGATACCTGAGGAATATCGCGTTTTGCGTGATGTCACAAGCCTGTTTTCTCTGCAAAATCAGACGTTTCCGTTGTGTTGACGCAATGAGTATTCTCGCCTAGAGTGCGGCCATGAAGTGTCCCTTTTGTGGTCATCAAGAAGATCGAGTGCTTGATACTCGGGTTCAGCAAAGTGGCGAAGAAATTCGCCGCCGTCGCGAGTGCTTAGAGTGCAAAGGTCGCTTCACGACTAGCGAAGAAATGGTGAAAGTGTTCCCGATGGTTGTCAAAAAAGATGGCCGCCGCGAACCGTTTCTTGAAGAAAAAGTTCTTCGCGGGATTCAGGCTGCTTGTCAAAAACGGCCGATCAGTCTTGCTCAGATCGAACAACTTGTCGATCGCGTAGGAAAATGGGTACTCAGTCGACCTGAGCGAGAAGTTCCGGCAGCATCTATCGGTCAAAAAGTGATTAAAGAAATTCGGTTGTTAGATCACGTAGCTTACGTTCGATTCGCAAGCGTCTACCAAGACTTTAAAGACGTAAAAGAGTTCGTCTCGTCGCTCGAGAGTGCACTGAAAAGTCCAAACCCAAACCAAGATTTCGAGTTATAAAATGGAAAAACTGGGCGCAAGAAGACGGGCGCGTGAGTTAGCTCTTCAGATGTTGTTTCAAGCGGAGTTCACTCCTCCATCTGCAGCTTCTGAAACTTTAAAACGCTTTCAAGAAGAGTTCGACGTTCCTAAAGACGTGGTTGAATACGCTGACGTGCTTGTGCAGGGAATTTCTCTTCACCGTGAAAAATTGGATCAGGCGATTCAAGCTTCAAGCAGTCACTGGAAAATCGCTCGCATGGCACTTGTTGACCTCAACGTTATGCGAATCGCTCTATTTGAAATCAAATTTTCATCGTCACCACTCCCGCCAAAAGTTGCGATCAACGAAGCTGTTGAAATTGCAAGACGCTACGGCAGTACCGACTCAGGTGCGTTTGTGAATGGCATTCTCGACCAAGCCGCTAAGGGTTTATTGTGAGTTGGAGTGAGTTGGCGCCGGAACAAGCCTTGAGCGAAGGTTCAACCTTGTGGATCGTTGGCGAATTAAACAACTCAGCTTGGGCTCAAAAAATTAATTGGTACCTGAATTTTCAACTTCGTCGCGCTAAGTTTCATCAAACCAGAGAGATTCCTCGCGAGCTTGTTGCAGTTCTCCAGACGTGGGAAGTTGATGCGCCTGACTTGAAACTCGATCCCTCGGCATCGTTGTTGGTTGAGAGTTCAAAATTACTTCCAAATCAGGTGACGGTTCAGCTCTTCAATCGAACTTTCGACTCGTGGGTCGATGAGGCGATGAGAATCTGGAACGACCTTCAAAGGCCTTCAGTTCGAGTGTTTTTACCTTCTGAAAAGGCGTCTAGTCAGCTGACGAGTCGTTGGAAGATCTCGGATGGCATTTCCGCAAGCTTCGTTCAAGAGTAGGTTGGTGTTTCGCGAGAGTATCTCTTGCGCAATGCTTGAGATTGGGTATCCTTTAGGTATAGAGGAGAACCAACCGCCATGGATTTTGGTAGCTGGGGACAAAAAATTGTAGAGACGATGACCGGTGTTCTTGATGGGGACCGTCAGCTCGTTAAGCCTACTGAAGACTCAAATTTCAAATTTCAAATTCAAAACGATATCGAAATTGCTTTCGCGGCATTTAGCGCAAAGAAGTTGAGTGGCGAAGATAAGTGGAAAACACTTTTCACAAAACTCACGCAATACTTTGAGGCTGGTTTTCTGTTGGTTCAAGATCACAATCAGTGGTCGACAGCAGACACGTTCGTTTTCGGAAAGCGATTTGCTCCACCCAAAGGTCAGCCAATTTATTTTGGCCACCGACTGCCTCAAGTTCGTGTTGGCCAAATGGCGCGAGCGCGCGGGCCGGCAATTCTACAAAGTTTTCATTTAGATGGAATTGTTGAGCTCAAAGAGAGTGCAGCGTTTCTTCTTCGCGTTTCTCCGCAAATTGCATTTTTGGTAATTTGTAATCGCCCAGGTCCGTGGCAGCAGAACTTTATGGAAAAGTTCTACGACTGTTACGTAAAGCTCCAAGCGAACTAATGTCTCGAGACAAAGGCACCGTCTATATTATTTCGGATGGCACTGGTGAAACTGCCGCTACCATGATCCGCGCTGCCATTGTCCAATACGATTCAAAAGATATTCAAATTGTTCGGTGCAAAAACGTTCGCACGGATGCCCAAGTTGACTCAGTCATCGACGAAGCGGCTGAGGCGGATGCAATTGTGATTCATACAGTTGTGAGTCCGGCGCTTCGTTTAAGAATTGCCGAGGCAGCTGCTGCGAAAAATTTAAAGCAAGTTGATTTGCTCGGACCGTTGTTGATTGGCCTCGATACTTACTTCGATGTGCATTCTCCAGCTCAGGCGGGGTTACTTCGCTCGGTAGATACTCGCTACTTCAAGCGCATTGAAGCCATCGAGTACACAGTTAAAAATGACGACGGAAAAAATCTTGCGAACTTAGACGACGCCGACATCATTCTTGTTGGGATTAGTCGAACTTCGAAAACACCGCTTTCAATTTTCTTAAGTCACAAGGGCTGGAAGGTCGCAAACATTCCTATGGTGGTTGACCAGGCGTTGCCAGAGCAAATATTTGCCGTGGATCAACGAAAAATTATCGGTCTGATTATCGATGCCGACTCGCTATCACGGATTCGCCGCAATCGCCTCGAGAAGTTCGGTCAAGACCCAGGCGGCGAGTACGCACGCATGTCTTACATCGACCGCGAAATTCAATACGCTCAAGAGATTTTCAAAAAGAACCGCAAGTGGCCCGTCTTCAACGTTACTGAACGTGCACTCGAAGAGACGGCGACTGAAATCACTCGCATCATCGCCTCGCGCATGGGCCTGCCTGATAAATTATTGTTTTAGTCGTGCAGAATCATTCCGCGTTCTAAAAACTAGTCATTAAATGCCGTCTACTGGTCAGGTCTATTGCGGTTTTCCGAACCGGGCGATTTTCGATGGAGCATTTTATGGTGTCCGTGACAGAGGGTAGTTAAATTTTTAGTTTCATTCGTTCCGCCATGGGCAATAGGGATAATGTGATGGTGATCGAGCCAGCGTTTTTGCTCACATCGTCCTAGTTCTGAAACGTAAGTGCATTGACCTTGATCTCGGTGATTGACTGCGTGAATGGTTATTCGTTGTAGGGGCTTTCGTTTCAAAGGCTTTCTCTCTGCGCGTTTTGAAGGCGCGACAGTGCCCGGGCACTGTCGATTAGCTCGTGCCATCACTCGCTCAGCTTTTTTCACTGGGTGATGTCGGTCATTAAACTCTCGCATTACAGTCAGCAAAGCTTCTTCGCTTGTGACTGCGCGCGAGTGCTTTTGCGAAAGCAAATCTTTGGTGGTCGCCAATAGTTCCATCCACTCTTCGCTCACGCCAAGTTTGAATTCAATTCGGTCGGCAGATTTATATTGAACGGACTCTTTCACTGCATCTTTAGGATTTGCTTGAGCGACACACTTTTCAATCACTCTAGATGTTTCATAGGTGGCTAAATCGATCCATTCTTTATGGTTCTTAGGGGTAATGACGGAGCAAATCTTTTTGGCTTTTGATAAGGATACTTTTCCTGATTCAATTGCCTCGATTAATTCTGGAACTTCTTTCGCCTTGTTGATAACCGCGATAAGCGCGTAAGCAATTCCCTCAGAAATATGAAGAAGGCGGGTGCAGTAAGAATAAAGACTTGGGAGTCCGCAATCCAAGTGAAGTTCTTTTTCTGAAACGACTTCAATTACTCTTAGCGGATAGGCTTCTGACTTTTGGCAACTTGCGACTGCTTTGACAGCTTCGAGGTTTAGAGAATTTAGATCTAACTTTCGTAAGGCACATTTATCCATTGTTGCTACTCCTTGTCTTCAGCGGATGTTGAGCACGAAGACAATAACACGGAGTTTTTTCGCTTCGTAAAATGAGCTCTGTTGAGCGCTTTCGAGAGAGTTCTTTTTCAATTAGTTTTAGTAACTTAATTGTGATGAAGGGAATTTAAAGGAGAATTACATGCTTCTCTCGTGGCGCGCGAGCACTCTGAAAATAATTACTCACTGAGGCTGTCAAATATTATTTTACAAGCTCGGAGAATTTTTTAATACAGCTGATTTTTGCAATTGTGAGAATTGTCCGTCCGTGAGAGGAGCTTCTCAAACGCATCCGCGCGTTTGAGACCGTCAATCGAAATCCAAATTCAAAGTAAAAACACAAAATGAAATATCTTAAGTTCGAAGGTCTGAAGAACGCGGATGCTCTTCAGAAAGTCTGTCTCATGGATGGATGTTCATCGCAGAGTAGAGTTAGCTGTGCGGAGTCTATGTTGGCGTGAGCAGAACAGGAGAATGATCTAAAAATTACCGATGGAGAAGTGGAGAGCGAACGGTTCTTCCTTCTCGTATTTTGGCGTTAGAATTCGCTGGTTGAAGTATGAGCGGCGATCGAGTTTGAAGCCGATGTCGGCGCTGACGGGGCCAGCAGGAGTATTGACGCGGAAGCCGAAGCCCCACGAGTCACGGTAAGGGTCGTCGATGCGAACGCCGGGTTGATCGATCATCACGCCGCCGCCGTCGTAGAATATTGCAAACGAGAATGGTCCGTAGAATGGCAAGCGCAACTCTGATTTGATCAAGTAGAACTCAGATTCTGTCGTAAGTCTGAAATCGCTTAAGTCGCGAGTCGAATCAGTTGGAATTAATTGGAAAATATTTGGAATACGGTCAGTGTCTTTTTGTACGTCAAAACCACGGATAGTGCTCGTTCCACCAAGGGTGAACGTTTCACTGTTAGGTACTCCGGAATTACTGGCGTTAGAAACGTTATTCAGGTAGCCGCCGCGTAATGAGTTTATCCACACGAAACGCTTTGAATTAAATAGACGAGTGAAGCGAGTCCACGCAGCCGTAGCTTTAACAAACTGAATTGTCTGAGTTTCATCTCGTGAACTACCCAAAATTGGATCAGCATATTCCAAGCCTGCTCGAGTAAAAGTTCCCGCTGTCGTATCGAACGGGTCGTCGCGATAATCCCACTCCAAAATCGGCCCGGTGCGACCAATATTCAAAGTCTCTTTAGTTTGCCGAGTCGTACGATCAAATCGACGTTGGTTCTCAAAGCCCCAAGTTATGTACGTCAAGCGTACGTGACGATTGAGGTCTCGCTCTAGGAGTAGGTCGACGCCGAGGTCTTCTCGAATTATTGTGGGAGATCCGGCAGTAGGTGGCTCAACACTTTCCTCGCGGAAAAGATTGAGTCGGCCACGATTTCTAGTTCCAAAGATGTAAGGTTCGAGATAGCCAAACGTCACGCGGTTTTCTAAGTATGAGAAGCGCGGATCTTGCGCGTAGTCTAAATCGAGACGAAGGTTAATCGCTCTACCTGTGCCAGCGATATTTCGGTAAGCAAAGTTCACGTACCCGCGATAAGTGACCTGGTAACGGTTGGTGATACCAACCCCAGGGTAGAACAATCCTGGCAGGCGCTCAGAAACGGTAACGACAACGGTTCGATTTGCCTGAGTGGTGCCTTCTTCGAGAGTCTTAATTTCAACTTGGCTGAAGAGCGCAAGTCGCTGGATTTTGTAAACTGACTCTTCGATTCTCTCAGGAGTAAGCGTATCGCCAACTCCAAATTCAAGTTCTCGCAAGATGACGTAGTCTTTTGTGAAAGTGTTTCCCTGAACTACGATCGAGGCGACTAAAACTTTTGGACCTTCTTCTATTTGAATATCAATATTGGCGTGAGTGTTGGTGTCGTTGTAGGTGACGAGATCTTCACCCTCATTTTGAATTTTCATTTCAAGGTAGCCGGCTGAGTGATAGTAATTTTTAAGCTTGAGTAGACTCTCCTCAAGCTTGGTAAGGCTTAAAGGTTGACCAGTTTTCACAAGCATTACATTTTCAAGCTGCATTTTTGAAAACGCAGTGGCGCCAGAGAATCGGACTTGGCGAATTTGTGTCAGAGGTCCCTCATCCATTGCGACCGTAACGAAAGCTTCATCTTTTTTCTTAGAGAACTCAGATCTTACTGACTGCACTCGAGCGCGAAGGAACCCTTCGTTTTGAAGCTCAATCACTAAGTTTCTATAACCTTCTTCGATATCCCGGCGATTGTAATATCCGAGTCCAATCAAGTCAGAACTGGTTTCACGAATGAAGCTTGCATAGTAGTCAGACGGGCGAGAAATATTGCCAGTGATTTCGATTTTGCGAATTCGCACTCGCGGACCTTCGACGATTTTAAATTTAATACGCTGAAGGTTGTTGTCTTCGAAAAACTTCTCGCTGTATTCAACAATTGCGTGAGCGAATCCGGTCGCTAGATAAAGCTTTTGGATTCTCTCAGATAGGTCAGCGGCGGGACTTGTCGTAATTCCGCGCAAACGATCGAGATCAAGTGACTTAATCAACTGGCCAGCGCTGAAATAAGTGTTTCCGTCGAATAAGAATTCGTATCGATTTGGATTTTCAATTGCGAAAGTAATTTTCGCTTGGCTCTTGTCGGCATTAAAGACAATTGATGGAGTAGAGAGGCGAGTAGAGAGATAGCGATTGTTCGCAAAGAAACTTTCCATATCTCTTCTGAAATAATCTAAGCCTTCTTCCGAGAGTCGATTGCGAATTAGGCTAGCGGACCGACGTTTGGCTCGAAGGGCTAGCGACTTGTTAGTGGTATCAATGTTGATTTCTGTAACTTCGCAGGGCTTACCTTCTTTAATCCGAACTTGAACATCGACTGTTCCGTCATTGGGCGTTTGAAAGTCGATATCGATTTTTGGATTAAAGAAACCCTCTTTTGCATAGGCAGTTTGAAGATCATCGGCGGTCGAGAGAAGCTCTTTGCGTTCGAAGGTTGCACCTTCTTCAATCTTTAAAAGCCCTGAGATAGTGGCATCAGAGAGTGCAGAGTTACCTTCAATTGAGATTTTATTAATCTTGCGAAGTAACTGTGCGACTAAAACGAGTTGTTCATTTTCAGTCCCGAGATTTTTCTCGATCACTTCGATGGCCGAAAAGGATTGTGTGGCCATCAAGTGGCGAACAACTTGATCAACTTCAGCAAGAGTAATTTCGCGCTCGAACACGAACGGAAATTTCTTTTTGATAGTGTTAGCCATACCTATTGGCACACCTTCGAAGCGTAAAACGCGAGGTGCAGCCCAAGCCGAGAAGCTTAGAAGTAGGCAGATGGTCAGGGTGAGAAATCTCATTGCTAAGATTGTAACTCGAGCTTACTTAAATTCGAACCGATACTCGAGGTCTAGACCAAAGACGTTAAGATTTTCATTTTTCT
>JAYSYM010000057.1:0-7331 GCA_043727635.1 Bdellovibrionales bacterium
CAATTCATCCGGAGTTAGTTGCCCAGTGGTATTTTGATATTTAGGAGCACTTCTTCACCTTACCAAGATCTCCGCGAACCAAACTAAAATTCCACTCAACGCCATTCTCCAACACAACTCGCAGTTGCATCTGTTTTTTGTGAACACTGCCGGAGAAATGCGCAGGAACGCGAGTTGCGGCATGTGCGCCGCCTTCATAGAAATCGACAAAGCCGGTAACCGAAAATCTATCAGCATCGTCTAAATAAACTGGCTGGAGAATTCGTCCGAACGAGCAGTGAAAGTTTCCATCAGCTCCGGCATTGGCCGTAAAAAGAGAAACCCCTTCGCCGCCCCAATATCCACTCAGCGGGCCGTCGTCGGCAAATGCAACAGACACATTCATAGTGACAATAAAAAGTAGGAGTTTAGCGAATCGAAAAAGGCTCATGGTTGGTCCTCCGTGCAAGGCAACTTTCACAAGGCTAGAGTCGCGAACCCATCGATGGATAGTTTAGTTAAGTGCACGTAATGCTTTTTACAGAAAAACAGTGAGCCTGAATGGCTCACTATGAGACTCACCCTTCATAACTCCCCTGGCTTTTCCGATACAGAAAGTATGAAAAACCTTCGTCGATTCGCACTCCTACTACCAGTTTTCGTTTTTGTTTCTGCTTTTCAGAACTGCTCGCTCCACCAATCAGAGGGTCGTAAGTATGTCGAAGACGGACGAGCAAAAAGTGCGAAAGACAACAACCTTTCTCTTTCATCAACAACTCCTGCAGGAAAACTCGGAACCTCTTGCGAGCCGTATATCAATGACGCCGCTGCATCTGAAGCAATGGGTGTGTTCTCATCAACGAAACTTGTTTTCGATCAAAGCAATCAGAGTGTGAGTTGCGTAGTGAGTGCGAATGAAGCGTCGCAAACTCCAGCTCTTGATGTTTCGGTGTGTTCGATTTCTGCTGCCAACTTAGAGTTAATGCAAAATGCGCCAGACCAAACGATGGTTCTTGATCCATACGGACCTTTGTCACGCGGGTCGCTTGGTTTCAGTCGAAAATTATCAAATGGAGCAACGCAGTTTGTATTCGTAGGTAGCAGCGATTCCGCCATGGAAGCCGTAGCCTGCCACTTTATTTTCGAAAGTGATGCCGAATTCCAATCGCAAAGTGCCGAAGCTCTCGAGCGCTCAGCTCGACTCGTGCACGAAATGTATCGCGGACTTAGATAGGCCAGAGATAGGGCAGACGCTAGCCCTTCGTCGTTCAACTTAGTTAACAACGTGTTTTCACTAGCAGAACTCCCTCAACGAACCTAAAATCGTTGGTGGAGGCCGCATGCGTCTTAAGCTATTACTTCTTGTTGCTGCTACTCTCATTACTTCACTAATTCTTTCACAGAATGCGTTCGCAGCTCGCGTTCTTCAAGTGAAAGGCAAACAAGTTCTTATCGACCTCGAAGGCGACGCCGCCAACGTTGGAGATAAATACTTCGTCATGGTCGGCGACAAAAAGCGCGGCCTTGTGACAATCAAAAAAGTTAAGAAGGCTCGTGCCGTTGCGACTTTGGATAAAGGGAAAGCTGAAGTTAAAGCTTCTCTCCAGTTAGCGAAAGCGGCTGCTGTTGCAAACAATTCGGGTGAGGCTGCTGAGGAACAAGCGCCGAAGAGAAAACGCAAAAAGGGCGGCACTTCAATTGGTGTGATGGGCGGCTACTCGATGGATTCGCAGAGTGCGAAAGTCGTTAATCCTAGTCGAACCGCAACTGAAGAAGCCTCGATGAGCGGCTCGGGTTTCAGCCTTTTAGGTTTCGCCGACATTCCTTACTCAGGAAACTTAGGGTTTGTTGGTCGCGCAGGCTTCGAAACTTTCAGCGTGGCCGGAACATCTCCGAGCGGCTACTGCGCTGGCGGTTCTACTATTTGTACGACTAAGATTACCTACCTCACTCTCGACGCATTACTTCGCTACGAATTCGGAAGTGGTGGCTTTGTTCCATTCGTCGCTGGCGGTCTCGGAATTTACTATCCGCTTTCAAAAGCAACGACGGCACTTAGCCCTGACATCGGCATGAGCACAGTTTTCCTGGCTGACTTAGGCGTGAAGTACTACCTCTCACCTACTAGCTACATTCCTTTGTCGGTTGAGTATGGATTGTTCCCGCCGGGCCCGGATGTTTCTACAAGCATCATCGCGCTTCGACTCGGCTACGGAATGGCGTTTTAAATAACGCACTATTGCTACCATCTGGTAGCAGCTACCCAGAGGCTACGCGCGTGACGCCGATCACGCCTTTGATCTTCGATAAATCCTGCATCACTAACGAGAGCTGATTTGTGTCTTTGACTTGAACGTCAAAGAGCGAAATGGCCTTGTTGTCTTTTGTAGTTCTGATTTGCGCGTTGTGAATATTAATTCCGCGAAGAGAGAATGTCTCTGACATATTTTTTAACAGCCCAGGACCGTCAGCACTGATCACACGAACTCGTACCGTTCGCTCGTTGCCTTCAGGGGCACTTGTAACACTCCACTGCACATCAATGCGTCGGTCGCTATCAAGCTCAAAGGCTTTCTCACAATCTACTTTGTGAACTGTGATGCCGCGACCTCGCGAAATAAAGCCAGAGATTGGGTCGCCAGGAATCGGCGTGCAACATTTTCCGAAGCGCACCAGCATGTCATCCATGCCACTAACGCTAATAATACTCTGCGATTTCTTTTTTCGATCAAGAGCATTTTTGAAAACTTTTTGAATAAAAGTGGGAGCTACTTCTTTTTCGACAGCCTTGTTACCCGGAGCAACCAAATCAATAACGGCCTTCGGAGTAATTTTTCCGTAACCGACCATGATATAAACATCATCGAGATCGCTTCCGCCGAGATCTTTAATCTTCTTATCAATCTCAGGATCTTTCTTTAGATACTTAGCTACTGCTAAGCCAAACTTTCGGAATTCTTTTTCCAAAATGTCTTTGCCAATTTCGAGTGCGCGTTTTCGCTCTTCGTTGGTTACGTACTGGCGAATTTTCGATTTCGCACGGTTGGTAACACAGAACTTGAGCCAATCTTTCGACGGATTTTGGTTCGGAGAAGTAATGACTTCAACCGAGTCACCACTCTTCAACCGAGTTTTTAACGGTACAATTCGGCCATTGATCTTCGCACCCGAGCACTTGAGGCCCACGTTGGTGTGAACAGCAAAAGCAAAATCGATTGGCGTCGAGCCTTCTGGCAATTCGCGAACGTCACCCTTTGGAGTGAAGACATAAATTTCTGCTTCCCACAAATCGGTCTTTACCGTTTCAAGAAACTCATCTGGGTTTTTCATCTGTTGATGAAGCGAAAGTAAATCACGCATCCACTCAAACTTTTGCTCAGTTTGCATCTCAGCGCGGCCGCCTTCTTTGTACTTCCAGTGAGCTGCGATCCCTCGTTCCGCAATCAAATGCATTTCCCGCGTACGAATCTGAATTTCAATTCGCTCACCACCGGGCCCAATCACGGTCGTATGAAGACTCTGATATTTATTCACTTTAGGCATTGCGATAAAATCTTTGAAGCGACCCGGAATTGGCTTCCACAATGCGTGCACGTGCCCCAACACCTCATAGCACTCAGGCATTGAGTTAACGACAACTCTAAACGCTAAGACATCATAGATTTGATCGTAGTCAATCGAGCGCGCCTGCATCTTTTTGTAAATCGAGTACAAGTGCTTCGGTCGACCAGAAATTTCGAACGGAAATTTTACTCTCGACTGAAGATCATTGAGTAAAGTCTTACGTGTGTCGTCAATGTACTTCTCACGCTCGGTTTTGCGCTTGGCAACTGTCTGCGCAAGTTCGTAATACATATCTGGCTTTGAGTAACGGAACGACAAATCTTCGAGTTCGATTTTCACACTCGAAATACCGAGCCGACTTGCGAGTGGCGCATAGATGTCAAGAGTCTCTTGAGCAATTCGCATTTGTTTTTCTGGTGGCATGTGATTGAGCGATCGCATGTTGTGAAGACGATCCGCAAGCTTCACAAGAATCACTCGCACGTCTTTACCCATCGCCACGATCATCTTGCGAATATTCTCGCCTTGCTTCTCGTGAGTGTTTCTAAAAGTCATTTTCGAAATTTTTGTAACACCATCAACGAGTTCTGCAACTGGCTTGCCAAATTCTCGCTCGATGTCTTCGAGAGTTGCATCGGTATCTTCGACTGTGTCGTGCAGTAAGCCTGTCGCGATGGTTGGAAAATCTAAACGTAGATCAGCTAAAATTCCAGCAACACCAACCGGATGAGAAATGTACGGCTCACCACTTCGACGAATTTGTCCTTCGTGATGTTTCTCTGAGAAGTCGTACGCTTTTTTAATGAAAGTAAGGTCAGCGCCGGGATAAAGGCGCGCGAGTTTTTCTAAGAGCTCTTCAATAGATCTCGGCTCTTGTTCTTCGATGACTTTGTCGTTAAGAAGCTCCGACATTCAGTTCTAGTCCCATGCACAGGTGTTGTGCTTCTAAATCGGTATTTACCTAGAATAACTGAAAGATTTCGAATTGTGGACAATCGTCTAGTTGCCTCTGCGCCCAGACAGTTTTTTGCGAACACTGAAATAAAAAAAGCCGCCTTCCGGCAGCTCTTTCTTTAACGCAGTTGCGACACCAAAAGGTATGAACTACCTACCGGTTGAGATCTGCTTCGACTTCGAGGTCGAGGGCTGCATTTTCTGACTGGTCGTAATGAACGTGGCCGGCTGCTACTTCACGAAGGGCGCTGACGATGTACTTATTGTTCTTTACCGAAACGGTAGCCGTAGATCCCTTAAGGAGCTGCTTAGCGCGCTTAGAAACCAATAGTACGAGAGCAAAACGATTGTTTACCTTGTCGAGGCAATCTTCGACCGTAACGCGAGCCATACGAATACTCCTTGAGCTTATCACCGGCGCCATGAGACGGCGCCTGCGCAAACCGCTAACTTAGGCGCGGCTCAGCAATTCTTCAATGATTTTCTTGAATTCGGCGTAGGATTTCTCGAAATCGTCGTTCACTACGCGAAAGTCGAACTCATCCGCTCTCATCATTTCTTTTTGAGCGTTAGCCATACGAACCTCTAGGTCCTTGGGGGTCTTCCCATCGCGCTTTACGACCCGTCGACGCAATTCGTCAATAGAGGGCGGAATAATGAAAATCATCTGTGCATCCGGGAACTTACGCTTAAAGGTATCGGCGCCCTGAACGTCGACATCCATGATGATGACCCGATCGACCTTCCAGGCATCAGTCAGCTGGTGCATCGGTGTTCCGTACATATTTCCATGAACGTTTGCGTATTCAACGAAGAACTCATCTGTAAGAAGCTGATGAAAGCGTTCCTCAGAGACGAAGTGATAAGGGTCGCCTTCAGACTCACCTGTTCGAATTTCGCGTGTGGTGTACGTCACTGTGTCGCACAGAACCGGGAATTCGCGAGTGATTCGCGAAACGAAACTAGATTTCCCGGCGCCGCTTGGAGCAGCGATGATAACCATGCGTACTTTCATTCGACGTTCTGTACCTGTTCTCGTATGCGCTCGACAACCGTTTTCGCTTCAACGACTAAAGAAGTTAGCTTTGCGACATGGCTCTTGGAGCCAATCGTATTCACTTCGCGCAAAAGCTCCTGTGCGTAAAAATCCATCTTCTTACCTTGAGGTTCTGAGCTATTCAAAAGCTTGCGATAAGAGTCAACGTGCTCATTTAGGCGAGCAAGTTCTTCGTTAATATCCGTTCGATCGAGTTGCATGATGATTTCCTGAGCGAGTCGCTGAGGATCAACTTTACCTTCAAAGCCAAGCTTCTCGAGACGATCTTTGAAACGCTTTTCTAATTCTTCATTTGCAGATTCACGAATTTCGCTGAGGCTGCCAGTCAGTTTTTCGAGCTGGAGTAAAAGCTTCGTGAGTTCCTTGTTAAGCGAAATGCCTTCGCGTCCGCGCTCATCATCACAAGCGTCAGCCGCTTTTTTGAAAACTTTTTCGACGAGAGTTTTTTCTGAAGGAGTTAGCTCAGTTTGCTCTTCAATCCGCACAACATCTGGCAGGCGCACGAGAGTATCGAGCGAAATTTCATCTTTGATTTTCAACGACGTGCGAAGTTTTTTTAGGCCCTTCATGTACTCGGCAGCGAGATCTTCTTGAACCGAAACTTTCTTAGACTGCGCCTGAGCTTTCAGTTTTCTCGAAACATAAACGTCGACAGTGCCGCGCTGAAAGACTGTGCTGAGTTGTTTTTTGAGAGAGCTTTCGAGCGGAGCATATTCGCGTGGAAGGTGAAGTCGCATTTCTAAAAATCGGCCGTTGACCGCGCGGATATTAATCTCAAGTTCTACGATAGGACTTGAGACGCTTGCGGTTCCAAAACCAGTCATGCTCTTCATAGAGTGCTCTTTTCCAGCAATAGCTTTGTCACTTGCTCCTTTGCGCTCGTAAATTCGAGTTCGCTTGCGCACCACTGAATTTCAGTGTCGCGCTTAAACCAAGTCACCTGTCGCTTTGCTAATTGCATTGTGCTCACAATTATTTTTTCGCGCAATTCACTTTCTGCAAGTTCTCCATCTAAATGCTGCTGGATCTCTTTATAACCCACACTTTGCATCGGTGACCAAGCGCCCAAACCCTCAGTTCGAAGTGATTTGACCTCATCGACCCAACCTTGAGCCAGCATTCGATCAGTTCTTGACGTGATTCGCTCCCGTAGCAGATCGCGCTCGACGCGAACGCCGATTTTCCCAATTGTATAGTTGGCCTGTAGCTCACTGGGCTTTGCGGCAAACTCATTCTTGATTTGCGTAAGTGTTTTATTTTGTGACCGCACAATTTCGAGCCCGCGCAAAATACGATAAGTATCTTGGGCAGCGATGGTCGCTGCATAATCGGGATCGAGTTTAGATAGCTCGCTATAAAGTGCTGGCAGACCACGGCTTTCGAGTTGCAGCGCTAACTCATTTCGAACTGCCGGCTCCACTGGCCGGAGCTCAAACATTCCTTTTTCGAGGGCTTGAGCATAGAAACCGCTTCCGCCAACTAAAAGAAATGCGCCGACTCCAGCTTTTGTGCGCTCACCTAAAATTTTGAGTGCGTCTCTTCGATACTCGCCGGCGGTGTAAGATTGGCCTTTTGGGACAAAGTCCAAAAGGTGATGTTTAGCTTCCGCACGTTGCGCGAGACTCGGCTTCGCAGTTCCTATATCGATGCCGTGGAAAACTTGTACACTGTCGAAGTTAATAACCTCGCAACTAGTTGCGAGGCGATCCTCAATTTGTTTTTTTGCAAGAAGCGAAAACTCAGTCTTACCGGTGGCTGTCGAGCCGACGATAAAAAT
>JAYSYM010000058.1:0-2367 GCA_043727635.1 Bdellovibrionales bacterium
GCCTATGGCCGGCATTACCGACCGCGCTTTTCGCACTTTCATGCGCGAAATGGGTTGCGGCGTTGTCATTTCCGAACTCGTTTCGGGTCACGGCATCGAATACAAAAGTGCGAAGACTTTGGCGCTCATGGAATTCGAAGAAGTGCAGCGCCCTGTTGGCGTGCAACTTTTTGGAGAGACTCCCGAAATCGTTGCTCGCGCAGCGCAAGTAGTTGAGGAGCAGGGTGCTGATTTCGTTGATTTGAACTTTGGCTGTCCTGTTCCGAAGGTTGTGAAAAAGGGAGCAGGCTCCGCAATTTTAAAAGATCTCGTTGCGGTCGAGGCTATGTTTCGAGCCGTGAAGGCCGCAATTAAGATTCCTCTCACCGTTAAGATTCGAACAGGATGGGATGAAAACTCCCGCAATGCCGAAAAAGTCGCTGAGATTGCTTATAACGAAGGCCTCACTTGGGTCGCGATCCATGGTCGCACGCGAGCTGGCGGATATTCAGGCTGGGCCGATTGGGATTACATCGCCGAAGTAAAAGCGAAGAGCAAAATTCCGATCCTGGGCAACGGCGATATCGGTTCTGCCGAGCAAGCTGTCGATCGTATTAAGCAAACGGGCGTTGATGGAGTGATGATCGGTCGAGGTTGCCTTAAAAATCCATGGATTTTCAGAGATGCAAACGCACTGTGGAATGATTGTCGGCCAAATATGGCCGAACGGCAGCCACAACAAACCCTAACTCACGACCAAAAGGACTACTCGGGTGTGTTTTTGCGCCTAAACGAGAGTTTTTCGGCTTATCGCGACGAAAGGATCAAGCTGATTCAACTTAAGAAGTTTGCCAGTTGGTATTCTTCGGGCTATCCTGGCGCCTCAATTTTCAGGAAAAATATTTTCCAAACTTCAACGTTAGAAGAAACGCTAAAGGCTACTTTGGATTTCTTTGCAGGCTTAACTGCAATTGATCCGGAAGACACAAGCAAAGAGGCGTTTTTAATGGGTGGACATGGCTAATCAAGAGCACAACGAAGAAAACAAGATCCGAAACATTGCAATCGTAGCGCACGTCGATCACGGCAAGACTACATTGGTCGATGGTTTGTTAAAGCAAAGCGGTCTCTTCCGTAACAACGAAGAAACTGACGAGCGCATGATGGATTCAATGGATCTTGAAAAAGAACGCGGAATCACGATCGCTGCAAAAAACTGTTCGTTCACTTACAAAGGTTACCGCATCAACATCGTTGATACTCCGGGACACAGTGACTTCGGCGGAGAAGTTGAGCGCGCACTTTCAATGGTCGACGGTTGTATTTTGCTCGTCGATGCTTCTGAAGGAGCATTGCCACAAACTCGTTTTGTAATGAAGAAAGCTTTGGATAAAGGCTTTAACATCGTTGTTTGCATTAACAAGATCGATCGCCCGGATGCTCGCTTAGACGAAGTTCAAAGCGAAGTATTCAATTTGTTCGTCGATCTTGAAGCACACGAAGATCAAGCTTACTTCCAGCCTGTGTACGCAGTTGCACGCGAAGGTTACGCAACTCTTGATCCAAACGTAAAAACAAAAGATCTCTCGATTCTCTTTGATTGGATTATCGAAAAATTTCCGCCACCACCAGGTGATAAGAATGCTCCTTTGCAGTTGATGGTCGCAAACATCGATTACAACGATTACGTTGGTCGCCTTGCAATCGGTCGCGTACGAAACGGTACTTTGAAAATTGGCGATGAGTGTTTAGTTGTTGGCGAAGATGGCAAAGGGAAGAAGCTAAAGATTTCTGCTTTATTCCGTTACGAAGGTTTAAAGAAAGTTCCTGCAACTGAAATTCCTGCCGGAGACGTTGCGATTGTTGCGGGTATTGAAGACATCAACATTGGTGACTCGATTACTTCGGTTCAAAACTCAGTTCCACTTCCACGTTTAAAAGTTGAAGAGCCAACCGTCAGTATGACGATTGGTGTAAACGACTCTCCGTTCTCTGGTCTCGAGGGAAAACTTGTTACTTCTCGTAAAATTTTAGATCGTCTCGAGAAAGAGCTTCGATACAATGTATCGATGCGCCTCGAAATGACGGAAACGCCAGAAACTTTCAAAGTTTTTGGACGAGGCGAACTGCAATTGGCGGTACTGGTTGAGCAAATGCGCCGCGAAGGTTTCGAATTAACGATTGGTAAGCCAGAAGTTGTAATGAGAATGGAAAACGGCAAGCGCATGGAACCAATCGAAGCCTTGGTTGTCGACGTTGCTGAAGCTTACACAGGTGTCGTATCCGAAAAGATGGGCCTACGTAAAGGTATCATGACGAACATGGTGAACAAAGGTTCGGGCCGCGTACGTTTAGAGTTTAGAATTCCAGCGCGTGGCCTTATCGGTT
>JAYSYM010000059.1:0-2357 GCA_043727635.1 Bdellovibrionales bacterium
TAAGAATTGCTACCGACTGTCGCGGAACATTCCCAGTAATCGTAACCTTCGATTTCGATTAAACCGGCAAGTGCCATTGAAGCTAAGAGTAAATTCATGTGACCTCGTAATTGCTCTTTTGCAGGAGTATTAAAGGAACAAAGCCGAAAGACAACTCAGGCTTTCTACCCTGTAAATCGTTACCATCCCTCTGCTGGTAAAAATTTGGGCATCGCAACTGACAACATGTAGCTAAATCCGCGCAGTTTTTCGTGAAAACACCACTAAACTGCCTTCTCGATGCTTCCTTCCCCCTAGGGCGCTGTGGTACTGCTCAAGTGATCTAAAAACAGAAGAAGTCCGAGACTTCCCGAAGGAGACCGCGATGGCGTCTAAGAACATTCAATTACCAGAACTTGGTGAGGGTGTAACTGAAGGTGAATTGGTTAGCTGGTTAGTAAAGCCAGGCGACAAGATCGAACCCGATCAAGCCATTGCTGAGATGATGACTGACAAAGCGACTGTTGAAGTTCCATCTCCGTCAGCGGGAACAGTTAAAGAATTAAAATTTAAAGAAGGCGAAGTTGTTGAAGTTGGTCAGGTGATGATCGTGATCGATACCGAATCGGCAGCGCAAGCTGCATCACCTTCGGCAAAAGCCGAAGCTAAAGCTACTGCTGCACCAACGAAGTCAACAGCGCAGCCTCCTCCAGCTATGCACGCCGCAGTTGCCCAGCAACCAGCTTCAGCATCAGCGCCAGCCAACCGAAGTCAGCAATCCGCGGGAATGGATGTTTATCCGCCGCCAGCAGGTGCAAAAGTTTTGGCGACGCCTGCGACTCGCAGACTTGCTCGCGAAATGAATGTCGACATTAATCAAGTTCACGGTTCAGGAGTTGCGGGAAGAGTGACTCGTGACGATATCGCTGGCGGGAATGGTACTGGCGCGACTTCGGCAGGTACTCCAGTAATGGCTCGCGGACAAATTCCTCGCCCAGCGTACAACGGCCCAGCCGGCGCGGCTGAAGAGCGCGTTCCACTCAAGGGCATTCGCAAGAAAATTGCCGAGAACATGCAGCTCTACAAACAAATTATTCCGCATTTCACTTTAGCAGACGAAGCAAACGTAACTTCGCTTGTAACTATGCGCGAAGAATTAAAAGCGTCAGGCGTGAAGATCACTTACTTACCGTTTGTGATGAAGGCACTGATCGCAACGATGCGTGAGTTTCCACAGTTCAATGCTTCGATTGACGATGCGGCTCAAGAAATCGTTTACAAAAAATATTTCAACCTTGGTTTTGCAGCTGACACTCCGAACGGCCTTCTTGTTCCAGTAATCAAAAATGCTGATCAGAAGACGACGAATCAACTCAGCCAAGAAATTACAGAGCTTGCAACTAAAGCTCGCGACGGTAAGTTGGCTCTTGATGAGATGAAGGGTGCAACGATCACTGTGACAAACATCGGATCAGTTGGCGGAACTTACGCGACACCAATCATCAACCACCCTGAAGTTGCAATTCTTGGTATGTACAAAATCGTTGATAAGCCTGTGATTAAAAACGGCGAGCTCGATGTAATCAAATCAATGAATTTCACAATCACTGCGGATCACCGCTTGATCGACGGCGCAGTCGCCGCTCGCTTCATGAAGTCGTTCATCGCGAAGATTGAAAACCCAGGCGCTCTAATGCTCGAGATGATGTAGTTGTTGCGTTAAAATTTGCTCTGCAAATTCGAGGAAGTTATGGCTCAGAAATTTGATGTTTGTGTAGTTGGTGCTGGTCCCGGTGGTTACGTAGCGGCAATTCGTTCAGCACAACAAGGATTGTCGACTTGTATTATTGAGCGAGAGTACATGGGCGGCGTTTGTTTGAACGTCGGTTGTATTCCGTCGAAGGCGATGATTTCTGCAGGACACTTCCTTCATCGCTTAGAGCACGACGCAAAAGAGATGGGACTAAACATCAAAGGCGAAGTGTCTGTTGATATGAAACAGATGCAGAAGTGGAAACAATCGGTTTGCGATCGTATGGCCGGAGGAGTGGAGCAACTTCTTAAGGGCAACACGGTTACAATCATCCGTGGCGAAGCAACTTTCAAAACCGCGCAAGAACTCACTGTGAAAGGTAAAGACGGCACTGAGACTGTGACGGCGAAGAATTTCATCGTTGCAACAGGGTCGCGACCAATTCAAATCCCAGGATTCGAGTTCGACGAAAAAACCGTGATGTCATCAACTGGTGGGTTAGCACTTAGCGATGCTCCAAAAAGCTTAATCGTTATCGGCGGCGGTTACATCGGTCTTGAAATCGGTTCGATGCTCGCAAAATTTGGAACTAAAGTAACAGTTGTTGAAGCGGCTAAAGGTTTAC
>JAYSYM010000060.1:0-2352 GCA_043727635.1 Bdellovibrionales bacterium
CTTTTGAAATCAATGGTTGGAAGATTGGCTCGAGTATTTGTTATGACCTTCGGTTTTCGGAGCTTTACTCGCGTTATGCAAAAGCTGGGGTGGATCTAATTTTGATTCCTTCGGCGTTTATCGTTCCGACGGGAAAAGCTCATTGGGAGATTTTGTTACGGGCGCGAGCGATCGAATCGCAGTGTTATGTGGCTGCCGCGGCTCAGGGTGGTAAGCACGTGAGTGTAGCGGGCGACGCACGGGAGACATGGGGGCACTCGATGATTGTGTCTCCGTGGGGTGAAATCGAGGCGGTATGCTTAGGGGAAGCCTCACAAGACACATCGGTATCGAAGCGAGTTTTGCGTGCAACTTTAAACAAAGAGCGTATCGCCGCTGTTCGTCGCCAAATTCCTATGGCATCTCACCGTAGGCTCTAATATCCTTTCTCCATGAGAAGAGCATTTCAGTTACTCAGTATTCTTTCGCTTATTTTTCCGTCGATGTCTTTGGCCTATGATTGGGAAGAAGAAGAGGGCGGACAAGTAGAGCGAGAGATTCAACTGACTCGTAATCGGACTTATCCCGGTGGAGCTGATGAGCAGGATTTGAAAGTTCAAAAGTCTGTCACTCAGGCTTCAAGATCACCGGAAGCGCCAACCGAAGTTTTCAAGCGCGACGATGCAGAAGTAGATGATCACGCAAACGATTAAAAATTTTTAGCAGCGGGAATTATCATGAGTGAAACAATGGAAGTAGATGTTCTGATCGTTGGTGGTGGAGTAGCTGGTTTGGCCGCGGCTTATCACCTCGCAACTTCAATTGAAAAACATAACGCTGCAGTCGCAAGTGGCGAAAAGCAGGGCGCGGCTATTCCAGAACAAATGATTGTTGTGTTGGATAAAGCTGCTGAAGTTGGGGCGCACTCGCTTTCGGGTGCGGTCATGAATCCGATCGCGCTTCGTGAGTTAATGCCTGATTACCGAGAACTTGGGGCGCCGATCGAAGCTGCTGTTCATGAAGACGCAGTTTATTATCTTACTAAGACGACAGCATTGAAATCTCCGATCACTCCTCCGCCATTCAATAACCACGGCAATGAACTCATAACGATTGCTAAGTTTAATCGTTGGATGGCTCAGCAATGTGAAGCAAAGGGGATTAATATATTTCCGGGCTTTGCGGCTGTTGAATGTCTGTACGATGGTGAGCGCGTTATCGGTGTTCGTACGGGCGATAAGGGTCGCGATAAAGAGGGAAACCCCAAGGCAAACTTTGAAGCGGGAATGGTTTTGAAGTCGAAAGTTACGATTTTTGCCGAAGGTACGCGCGGATCATTGTTTGCGCGAGTAGCTGCTCGCTTAAATCTTTTCTCGGGTAAAAATCCAGACACTTATGAAGAGGGTGTAAAAGAAATTATCCAAATGCCGGCGGGAACTGTAAAGCCTGGCACTGTGATTCACACGATGGGATTTCCGCTCTCAAAAACAGTTGGCGGAACATTCATCTACACTTACCCAAATGATCAGATTTGCATTGGGTTAGTTGGCTATCTTGATACTCACGATCCGATGTTTGATCCGCACCGTGAGCTTCAGCGTTTGAAAACTCATCCGTTTGTTTACAATATGATTAAGGGCGGACGAGTGATCGCTTACGGAGGAAAGACTCTTCCTGCGGGCGGTTGGTACTCAATGCCGAAGCTTTATCATGATGGAATGATGGTTGTTGGTGACTCGGCGATGATGGTCGATGTGAAGCGACTTAAGGGAATTCACTTAGGGATGAAGTCGGGAATGTTAGCTGCAGAGACAGCACTTGATGCGATTATTGCGGGCGATTTCTCTGCGAAGACTTTGGCTGGCTATGAAGAGCGAGTGAATAACTCCTACATTAAGAAGCAGCTTTGGGAGACTCGAAACTTCCATCAGACTTTGAGCAAAGGAATTTTGCGTTCGATGCCGTTGATTGCATTGCAAGAGATCACGGGTGGCCGAGGGCTGACTGACAACATGAAGGCTGAAAAGGACCATCTAACGACTGATAGTCTTCTTGAGACTTGGGGTCCGAATCCTTCAGAAGTTGAAGATTTGCAGCTTCCAAAGCCCGATGGAATATTGTTCTTCGATAAGTTGAGCTCGGTTTACTTAACCGGATCTATGCATGATGAGCACTCGCCGAACCATTTACTGGTTGAAAACACCGATATTTGTCGGGAAGTCTGCCATCCGAAGTACAATTCTCCGTGCAATCACTTCTGCCCGGCGAGCGTGTACGAGATGGTGCCGGATGCTAAGCAGCCGGGTAAGAAGAATTTGCAAGTTAACTTCACGAACTGTATTCACTGCAAGACATGCGATATTAAGTGTCCAT
>JAYSYM010000061.1:0-2349 GCA_043727635.1 Bdellovibrionales bacterium
TTCATCACATGGGTTTCGGTTGGATAAATAATTTCGAATCGGGAAAAGGTGTTCATACAACTACCAGTGGCATTGAGGGTGCGTGGAAACCTAATCCAACGAAGTGGGATAACGGCTATTTCGAAATGATGTTTAAGTACGACTGGGAATTAGTGAAGAGTCCTGCAGGTGCTCATCAGTGGGCTGCAAAGAATTGCGAAGAGAAAGACATGATTCCTGATGCCCATGATCCAAAGAAGAAACATCGACCGATGATGACGACTGCAGATTTGTCTTTAAAATTCGATAAAAAATATGAACCTATTTCTCGTCGATTCCACAAAGATCATAAGGCCTTTGCTGATGCGTTTGCGCGCGCGTGGTTCAAGCTGACTCATCGAGATATGGGTCCGCGAGTGAGATACCTTGGGCCTGAAGTGCCAAAAGAAGATTTGATTTGGCAAGATCCTCTCCCAAAATTGAAAACTCCAATGCTCGATGCAAAAGATGTTGAAGCGTTGAAGAAAAAAATTCTGAAAGCGGCTATTCCGATTCCGCAATTAGTTTCTGTGGCGTGGGCGTCAGCGAGTACTTTCCGTCAATCTGATTTGCGTGGCGGAGCAAATGGCGCGCGCATTCGACTTGCTCCTCAAAAAGATTGGGAAGCTAACGAGCCTACCCAGCTTGCAAGTGTTCTTGCGAAGCTCGAAGTGGTGAAAAAAGATTTTAACAAAGGTAAAAAGCAAGTTTCGATCGCCGATTTGATTGTACTCGGCGGAAGCGTCGCAATTGAAGAGGCTGCGAAAAAAGCTGGATACAAAATTAAAGTTCCGTTTATTCCGGGTCGCGTAGATGCCACTCAAGAACAAACTGATGTTGAATCATTTGCAGCGCTTGAGCCACTTGCTGATGGCTTCAGAAATTATTCTCGCAAAGGTTTAGGGCCGCACGCCGCTGAACTGCTGGTTGATCGCGCGCAGTTGATGAATCTAACTACTCCTGAGCTAACCGTCCTTGTCGGGGGCCTACGAGCTCTGAATACAAATCACAAACAAGTGAAACACGGCAATTTCAACTCGAAACCTGCAACATTAACGAATGAGTTTTTCACAAAGTTGTTTGATATGAACATTGAGTGGAAACCTTCGTCAGTTCCTGGCGAATTTGTGGGAATCGAGCGTAAGACCGGTAAAGAGAAGTGGAGCGGAACAAGAGTCGATTTAGTCTTTGGCTCTAATTCAGAACTTCGATCGGTCGCTGAAGTTTATGCAGCTGATGACGGCGAAGAGAAGTTTGTCCGAGATTTCGTAGCTGCCTGGTGTAAAGTAATGAACGCCGACCGCTATGAACTTGGCGTTTACAGGAGCAAATGACCCAGTCACAAGATTTCACACCCAGTTTAACGTCGCTTATTCAAACTCGATTTAAGCTGTCGTCGTTTCGAAAAGGGCAGCAGGGTATTGTCGAGTCGATCCTCCAGAATCACGATACTCTCGCAGTTATGCCGACGGGTGGTGGTAAGTCACTTTGCTATCAGCTTGCGGGAGTTTATTTTGAGAAGCTCACTGTTGTTGTGTCGCCGTTGATTGCGCTGATGAAAGATCAAGTGCGATCTCTCAACAACTTGGGCATTCCGGCTGGCGCACTTTACTCAGGTCAAACGCAAGATGAAAAACGCGAAATCTTTCGCCGAATCAATCAGACGAAGACGTTCATTTTATATTTATCTCCAGAGCGTGTTCAGAACGAAGGTTTTGCTAAGTGGATTCAAACTCGCGATGTTGGTTTATTTGCAATCGATGAGGCGCACTGTGTTTCGCAATGGGGACCTGAGTTTCGGCAAGATTATCATAAGCTCAAGATTCTTCGCGAACTGATGCCGAAAGTACCGATCATGGCTCTCACGGCTACTGCAACACCTTTGGTATTGCGAGATGTAGCCACTCAACTTGGACTTCGTTCACCCGATAAGCACGTGTACGGATTTTATCGGCCTAACTTATATTACCAAATTGAAGATTGCTCAGATGAAAACGACAAAATGGGTTTCGTTGATCAAGCAATTCGCGCGAATCCTACTGGAAGAATTCTAATTTACTGTGGCACTCGCCAACAGACGGAAGATCTCTCGTCTTATTTGAGCACTCATTTCGAGGGCACTGGTTTCTATCACGCAGGAATGTCGACAGAAGCGCGTAATGAAACTCAGAGACAAATTCAAGAAGGTGACATTCGGATTCTTGCTGCCACGAACGCTTTTGGAATGGGAATTGATTACCCAGATGTGCGTCTTGTTATTCATTTTCAAATTCCCTCATCAGTCGAAGCTCTCTATCAGGAGATGGGCCGCGCGGGTCGTGATGGAGTGAA
>JAYSYM010000062.1:0-2340 GCA_043727635.1 Bdellovibrionales bacterium
TGCGATCTTCAATTGAGCGATCAAAACGGAATCTCTCGTCAACATCTTCGCGTGTACTGCACCAACGGACAGTGGTTCGCTCAAGTCTTATCTAAATTCGGAAACGTAATCACCAATGGCGAAGAAGTAAAATCACTTGAGCTACATGAAGATACGATCTTCAAGCTCCCTCCATTTGACTTCTTGTTTATTCGTCACGAAGAAGAAGTTCAGGCTCTTCAGCCTGAACTTCAAGACGAAGTAGAAGGCTCAATCACGCCAGCTCTCGAAGAGCACTTCTCTGAAAAAACAGCAGTAGCCAAGACTGCTGGCCATCCGTTTGTTCGCATCATAACGCAAGATACAGGCGAAGAACGCTCAATTAAGCTTACGGGCCACGAGTGGATCGCGGGACGAGATGACGGCAACGTCATTTTCCTCAATTCACCAAAGGCGAGCCGCAAACAGTTTAAGATTCGCCGGAGCGGCCATATTTATCTAATTGCCGATCTTGGGAGTTCAAACGGAACCGTTATCAACGGTAGCCGCCTCAACCGCGATGAAGAACGAGCTCTTCATAGTGGCGATGTAATTACAATACTGGGATTGTCAGTTCATTTCGAAATTAGAGACCCTAACTTCGAAAAACGAATGACTGAAATTCCGGCTGACATCTTTAATCCACCAGCATTGATCGAAGATGATTTCCAAAACTTTGAAGCTTTACCTCCTACCCTCGCCTTCCCGCAATATCCAACGGCGCAAGGTCAAGGTGGAGTGATTCGTCTAAACGAAAATCAATTCAGCAAACGCAAGCTTGTGCTGATCTCCACTGGGATTGTCGGACTTCTATTGTTCTTTATCATGGGAGGAAATCCTTCTGATAAGAATCTTCCAAAGCCACCACCAGAACAAAACCAGTCTTTTGCAAAGCTCACCTCTTCGCAAAAACAACTGATTAAAGATTCATATAATCTTGCGAAGAGTCTTCAGATGCAGGGCAAATACGCTCTTGCAGCCGAGCAACTTACCAAGATTCATGAGCTAATGCCTGAAGGCTTCTTAGATTCAAACAAGCTTGCTGAAGAAGCTAATGAAGCTGTGAAGTACGAAATGCAAGTTCAAGAACTTCAAGCTGAAAAAGATCGAATGGAGAAGACCCAAGCTGAAGTAAAAGTAATTCTCTTCAAGTGTGACAAGATCGCTAATCTTACGACTTCGGTTGACGAGATTAAGGAATGTCTTGCACGCGCGTTTGAGTTAGATCCTGAAAACATTCAGATGAGCCAGATGATTGGCAAAGTAAGTCAAAGAGCGGAAGACTCTCGCATGCGCGATCAGCAGAAAAAAGATTATGCTGCACGCGTGGAGCGCGCTCGAGCCATTTATCAATCTGCTCGCACACAAGAGAATCAACGTAATTGGCTCTCAGCTTTAGATGTGTATAACAAGTTGATTAAGTCTGGTCTCCCGGATCCAGATGGATTGAAGTCACGCGCAGAACGATCAATTGCATCGATTCGCCAGAGCATGTCGGCCGATATTCAGAAGAGCGTTGTTTCTGCTGAGACAATGTTTAAACAAGGGAATTATAAAGAAGCTCTGACAGAAATTAGCCGCGCTCGCAAAATTGATCCAGACAACGACAAGGCGCGCGACCTTCAATCGTCGATCACTCGCGAGCTCAACAGTCAGCTCCAAGAAATTTACTCAAATTCAGTATTAGATGAAGGCCTTGGCAACATTGAAGCAGCTAAAGAGAAGTGGCGCAAAATCATCGAGCTTGATCGTCGCGAAGGCGAATATCATAAGCGCGCCAGAGGAAAGCTGAAAACATACGGAGCCAACTAGTTGGCGCCCTTGCAGGAGCGACTTAGATGAGACTCAGCTTTGATGAGCGACCGTATTCGGGAAGCACCTTTCGCCCACGCCCAGAAATTCATTTCGATCCGCAAACCAATCTCCTCATCGTTGCAACTCCATGGGGCCCTCGTTCGGGTGCTCGTAAAGCCATTGATCGAATGCTCAACTATTTGATGCTCGCTCAAGGCGACAAAGAAGTGACTTCGCCATTCGAACGCCTCTCGTGCCTATCAGTCGCAGCAAACAACCTTCGCACTTCAGCACTCCTTGCGAATGAAGCTATCTTCCGCGACGACAACAAAACCGAATACAAAGTTGGTGTCGAAGTTTTTGCAGCCTACTTTCAAGGTAACGAAGGTGTCTGGGTACAAGCTGGCCACCCTCACATACTACTTTCACGAGCTGACAACTCGGTAACCCCTCTTGGCTGTCCAACTGATTTATCATTTGATCTAAGCTCTAAAGAAAACTTACTTGCTCCACTACCTAGCTTGCTTC
>JAYSYM010000063.1:0-7240 GCA_043727635.1 Bdellovibrionales bacterium
TCAGCGACTGCGTTGATTGCATGTTGAGCGGCGTGTTCTTCCATATGCATAACTTTAATATCTTGATCGAGAAGATCATCGACGTCGTACTGCGAAAGATCAGCCGACAGAGTGATTTTCATAGTGTCACAAAGATAGTCGACCGCATGGTGATTCTTCATGAACGAAGGATAAGCTTTAAATATTTCTGATTTATCTGGCTCTTCAATGTGACGTTCAACTGCTTGAGGACCATCTTTTCTAAACATTTGGAAAAGTTGGAACATCATCTGCAGAAGCTCTAAGTAATCTTGTTTTTGCGGCCCTTTTCCGAGCCATGCGTGAAGCGCCTTCTTGATTGCCAACTTCACAACGCTCATTGGGTTCGCGATGATGAATGCGCCAAGTGCGGCACCACCGATAATGATCATTTCATATGGTTGGAAGATTGGCCCCAAATGACCACCACTGGCCATGTAGCCGCCAAACACACAGATGAAAACTACTAAGCAACCAACTATACCCATAGAACACCTCAGCAATCTGTTCGGTTAACCCTTGGTGTCCATTGAGTAAACAGCGGTGTCTAAACTTAAATCAGGACTTTGATCTCGAGCTAGTCTGCCCTATTTCAGCATGCTAGACTCTCCTTACGATTGAATTTGTCTCAAAACAGACCGATATGAAGAGTATGAACCTGCAGCTTAGATTTCTCACTTTGATTTTCTTTTTTGGTTTAGCACCTTTAGTGAATGTGCAGGCCAAAGAAGTTGCCGTTCTCGCTAACCCTCTCAAAGCAGAAATTCGCGAATCAGAATTGCTAGTGAGCCCTGGCGAAGCGGGCAAGTTAGTCGTGCACCTCGCACTCGCAAAAGATTATCACGCATACCTCGATCGGTTTAAGCTTGTAATCACTGATCCAGTTGAGATTAAAGTTTCAGATTTTAGCCTCACTCCAATCGTTAAGTTCAAAGACACGATTTCTAAGACGCTTAAAGATGGAATAAAAGACAATTCCGTTTTAGAAGCACAAATCGTTGTGCCGAAAGATTTCGGCAACGGTGTCACTCCGTTGAAACTTTCGTTAACTTATCAGGCTTGCACAGACGAGCACTGCTTATTCCCGAAAACTATCGCGCTTACTACTCAGATAAATACTTCGGGAGTAAAAGGCGCAACAGCTTCTTCAGTCAACAAACCCAAAGATGAGTTCTCAATGAAAGTTGAGAAAAGCGTCATCGCAGCACTGCTGTTCGCATTCTTCGTGGGCCTTGCAACAAGTCTCACTCCTTGTATTTATCCAATGATCCCAATTACTCTCGCAGTTCTCGGAGCGAGAAAGCCAAATCAAGGGCATCTTCGCAGTTTTGCAATCGCTTTGACTTATGTTCTTGGTATTGCGCTGACTTACTCAGTTTTAGGAGTCATCGCGGCAAGCACGGGCGGCGCGTTCGGGCGGGCGCTCGGCAACATCAATACAATCACTGTCGTTGCGCTGGTTTTTGTAGCCATGGGGCTTTCAATGTATGGGCTCATTAACTTACAAGTTCCCGCTTTCATTCAGACGAAACTTGGGTTTGCTCATAAAACTTCAAGCTTTGCAGGCGCATTTAGTGCGGGCCTTGCCGCAGGCGTTGTCGCAAGTCCATGTGTCGGACCAGTTCTCATTAGCATTCTCACCTATATCGCGCAGACCCAAAATTTAGTTTTTGGTTTCTTCTACCTGTTTGTTTTCGCCCTCGGAATTGGCTTCCCATTTTTGATTCTTGGAACGTTCTCACAGCTAATAGGTCGACTGCCGAAGGCGGGATCGTGGATGGAGTTTATCAAGTTTATTTTCGGAACAGTGATGATCGCGATGGCGTTCTATTATATCCATCCGCTCTATCCTATGTGGCTCTTTAATGTACTTGCCGGCCTGGCGATGATTTTCGTTGCGAGTATTTATGGAGCCTTTGAAAATGTTCGCAATGCCCCGATCGACCCTGAAGCTCCAATGACCAAAGGAGCCTTCGCTCGTTTTCGAAAAGGCTTAATGCTCGCAGTTCTCATTACTGGCGCTGGATTCTTTGCACATGGAGTAATGACTAAGGCTGGGATTCGCTTTATTACTTCGGCGAGTTCGCTTGGCACGTCAGAAGCAACAGCTCAAAAGAAACGTGTGGGAATGGAGTTTGAAACATTCTCAATGGACAGGCTCTACGTTTCCCAAAAGGAAAAGAAGCCAGTACTGATCGACTTCTACGCTGATTGGTGTGCCGCTTGCAAAGAACTCGAGGAGTACACTTTCACGGATGCTCAGGTTCAAGAACTCGGAAAGCAGTTTGTCTTATTGCGATTTGATGCAACTGAAGATTCAGCTGAAGTAAACGCAATACTGAAAGAGTTTAATATTATTGGGCTCCCGACACTTGTTTTTTACGATCGCAAAGGCGATCAACGTGACGATGAGCGCGTGACTGGCTTTGAAAAAGCTGATCGATTCGTCCAGCGCATGCAAAACATTTTAAAATAGTCTTTCGCTGACGGAAATCACTTTATGCACTCTGAACACGAACAATTCTTTAATTGCCCATTTTGCTTCGAAGAAATTTCTATGCTTCTCGACGGTTCTGTCGATGGCGACCAGCAGTACATCGAAGATTGCCAGGTCTGTTGTCAGCCTATTCAGATTCGATTTTCTTTCGAGAGTGGCGATTTGATTTCTTTCGACAGCGATCGCGCTCAGGACTAATCCGGTCTTAAACTCATTCGATTGCCGGGCGCCGCAACTGCAAATCGCCTCCCTTTGGGCCTGTGTATGTCGCCTAGCGCCTGACATGTATGTATCGCCATCCCTGGCTGAGCAGATCACTTTAGCGTCACACCCTACCACGCGGACTTTATTTTCCGCTGACTCTAATATTCGAACTGCGATTCGATTTTTATACCTTCGTTCACCAAATTAATTGACTTTTTGGCTGTGCAACTTTAAAACTGCTCAATGGCCAAACGAAGTCATCAGCAAACTCTTTTAAAAAAGCCCAAAACTGAATACGGTGGCGACCTCCTGAAGACCCGTGCAGGCCGCAAACATGGCCGCCCCCTGACTACAAAATCGACTATGCACTTAGTACTTCGCTCAACTCGGGCCACAGGCGCAAAATCGTTCCACCGTTTTCAAAAGCCTGTGATTGAGATTTTGAACAAATTCGCGAACAAGTATGGTGTGAAGATCGTGACCTTCGCGAACGCTGGAAATCACCTTCACTTGCAGCTCAAGTTAAGCAATCGATACGCTTACAACAAATTTATCCGAGCCGTCACTTCGGCGATAGCAATGAAAGTAAGTGGCCGGAATCGATGGACAGCCGATGGTAAATCAACGGCGCCGACAAAATTTTGGGATCGCCGGCCGTTCTCTCGCATTGTCGAAAGCTTTAAAGCTTACCTAAATTTAAAAGATTATATTCGAATCAATCAGCTTGAAGGCGAGGGCTACTGCCGCAAGGGCGCCCGATTCGAAGTCGGGATGGAAAATATCAAGCGTTTTGAGTGGAGCGGCTGAAGCGCCCAGACGATAATCGCATCGACCAATCATTTACAAAGCTTCGTAGTTCGAACGCGCCCAGGGCTAAACCGACCGTGTCGGACGTAGCCGCGCAATCTCACGACGAGCTTCTTCGAGTGCTGCCGTTGCATTATAGAGCTTCATTTCTTGCTCATTCATAATTCGGCTCATGTGGGTCATGCGATTTTCAAAGTTCATGATTAAGGTATTATGGCGGTCGATGAGGTCGTGAATCTTAACATCGGCAACCTTCCGCTCATTTACTTTGCTTGAAACAATCGCGTGCTTGGTTGATAGATCCTGGTATTGCAGGCTCATCTGTTCAACTTTTCGCTCGAGCATCTGATTTTGCGTTCGCAATTGATGAACTTGAGCTGATAGCTCCTTCAAATCGTTCTCAATTCTCTGAGGAATAAGCTTACTTGAAGGAGTAAGAGCGCTTGATTGACTGGTTTCGTTCTTGGGCTGCCGAAACAATTGGGGATTAATCTCTCTTTGCATACAAATATCCTACTTTAGATGTCTTGGAAGATGCAATTTTTTGTAGACGCTGCGCAGATTTCCGCCCTATCGTTAACCATGGCCTATGCAAAAGAAGCTTCAACGACAGCTCAGACTTATCGTCCTGTGTTCACAGCCTCGGGGTTTGCGTCGTTCCTCGAAGAGGAAAGCCTAGGGGCAACTTTTAATGCGCCTGTTGTCACCCTTGCTAATTTCCTTAATTATCTCTGCGACGCCGACGAATCTATTACGCCTCAACTCATCAATCGATTCTACAATCGCGCGCTCGTGTTCAATGAGTGGCAGCAAAACTTCGAATCGCTTCACGTAGCAACCAGCGTGGCAATTCGCAACTTCTGCGATGCCACCGGTTTTGACTTCAAGTTTGCCGATGTTATCGAACCTGGCCAAATGCAAATCATTCCGCTTACACAGAAAAAAGTAAGAGAGCGCTTGATGGAGCGTTTTCTTGAATCTGAAATTTCGGAAGCTGATCAGTTTCGAATTTTTGAAGATCGAAACGGAAGAAGTGTCGCCATTTTGCGCCTGCAAAATAAATCGGTTCGCGCTATCACGTTTCCAAACTTCGGGGCGTTGATTGATGCAGAAGTAGTTCCTCTCTGCACTGACTTCTCTCTGTCGTACGGCGCAAATCTTGAGCTTGAAGTCGGCGCGACTCAAAATATACAACTTAACTCTCACACGCACGCTCGCTTTAAGCTCGCATCGCCTATCAGCTTAAGTGGCGCAATCGTTAGAGGTTTTAACTTTGAACCGGTGAAGGTCTTAACGAACACTTCTCTCATCAAAGAACCCGAGCTTTTCTACCCGGTAAAGCACCTTGAACACTTCTTCATCGATAGAAATAGCGACGCCGTTTACCTAGAGCTGGTCAGCAGCCTGAGCCATGCAATCGATTTGGTCCTTACAGAGGCGTCCGAGGCTGTACCTTTTGCACTCGAAGTCCTCGAAAGAAGCCGTTTTGCCTGGGAGCAGATCTTTCCAGATGACAAGCCATTACAGGTCCAAGTACAAAGTCTCGAACGCGCATTATCAGTCGAGAGTTTATGGACGCCAAATCAAAGACCGCCGAATCTTCAAATCGAATTAGACTAAACAAATACATCGCAGACTGCGGGCTCGCTAGCCGTCGTCATGCGGACGAACTCATTTCTGAAGGCCAAGTTTTGGTTAACGGAAAGAAAGTTTATGAACTTGGTTCGAAAGTTGATCCGGTTAATGATCGCATTACCGTAAAAGGTAAGCCTCTCAAGCCACTCGCTCAAAAAGTCTATGTGATGTTTCACAAACCGCGAAACGTCGTAACGACAATGCATGATCCTGAAGGTCGTCCAACAATTGGCGACTTCTTTAAAAAACTACCCGTGCGAGTTTACCCTGTTGGCCGTCTCGATTGGGATACTGAGGGGTTGATCCTTTTAACCAATGACGGAGACTTCTCTCAGTCCGTCACTCACCCATCAAAAGAAATCACTAAAACTTATTTCGCAAAAGTAAGTGGTCAGCCTACTGAAGAACATCTGAACAAGCTACGCCACGGAATTTCAATCATCGGTGGAAAAGTTCAGGCAAAAGCAGTTGAACGAATTCGCAGAGCAACCCCGGGGCAAAAATCAGATCGGTACGACTGGATTAAAATCGTCATCACTGAAGGTAAAAACCGTCAAGTCCGCTTGATGTTCGAAAAAATCGGCTTTGATGTTATGAAGCTTCAACGTGTAGCCATCGGTCGCTTGCGCTTAGGCAATCTCGAGCGCGGTCAGTACATGGAACTCAACCTCAACGACATCTCAAAGATTTACGAGCCGGATCCGGCCATCATTCCTCGCGAGGAACGACCAAAGAAGTTCAGCCGCGGCGGTGGCAAACAAGCTAGCACAAAGCGCGGACCAAGCTCGAAGAGCAGTGGCCCAAGCAAAGGTCCTCGAGCGGGCGGCCCTC
The DNA here is from genome assembly GCA_043727635.1 of Bdellovibrionales bacterium. Lineage (GTDB taxonomy): Bacteria > Bdellovibrionota > Bdellovibrionia > Bdellovibrionales > JAMPXM01 > JAYSYM01. The sequence goes on from JAYSYM010000063.1 coordinate 5,993, forward strand.
CATCTGGTGGTCCTCGCAAAGGCGGACCACGCAAGAGTGATTCACGCCCAGGATCGCAACGCAGCCAGCGCGCCTCTTACAAGCGCGACGACTAAACGTAACCAGCTAAGCGGTCGCGAGCTTAGGTTTGCTAAACAAAATCAAAGTGAATGATACGGCGATACCGATCGCCATCTCCAGGAACGATACACCTTGAGAGATGAAGTTGACGAGCGCGAGAATCGCTAACGATTCAAACATCGCCCAGCGGATAATCAAGCCTTGAGTGTATTGCGTCGGGTTGTTCAAATCCTTGAACAACATTTTCGGAAGAACAAATCCCATTGCAACGAAAGCGACACCGAAGCACCAAACCAAGTTCGCCAACGCACTTCTCTCGCCCGGGACCATCGTTTGCGCCATCATCCAGCCAATTAGAAGGTAAACGAGAGTTGCCGCTAGCATTCCTAGCCAAATAACTTTGAGGATCTTTAATTGTTGCTGAGGATTAAATGTCGCATGTTGATTCACTTTTTATTCTCCGCTTTCAATTTTTTTAGAATTACTCGTTGGCATTTGATTGAACTCGTCTTGTTCGGTAGAGCCCGATAGATTCGGCTGCGACGCTGGTTGCGAATTTGGCGCCGAAGCACTTGCGCCCTTTTGTTCCATGCGCTTTTTTAAGTCTTCGCCTTTTCGGCGCTCATCGAATTCTTTTTGGTAGTTGCGAAATTCCGCGTTGAACAAGTTTGTTTTTTCCCGATTGTAATCTTCAAAGTTCTTTCGGCGAGTTGAGATCTCTGCTTCGAAGCTTCTTCGCTTTTCACGCGAGTCATCGTAAAAACGCGAACGCTTGTCATCTTGTTTGTCGAAGTACCGCTTTCGCTTCTCGCTCGAAGGCTTATCGCTTAAGAAATCTTCCTTTTCGCTCTTTTGCGTTTCGCTGAACTCAGCTCGCTTATCTTTTTCTAGTCGTGTGAAGTCTTCGCGCTCTTGTCTGAACTGCTTATTGTTACGCTCGCGCTTATCGCGCATGATTTTGCTAAAGCGTTCACGAATTTTCTCGGGGCGCTCGTACTCCCCGTTCGGATTGCGAAGCAGCTGAAGAATTCCAGCAAGCTCATCGTTTTCTTTGCGAACTTCGACAGGCATATCTTTACGAAGTTCATCGAACTCTGACCGGTCAGCTTTTAAACTCACTTCATCAGAATTCGAATTTTCAGCATCGTGCTTCTTTGCGCTCGAGCAGCTTAAGACCGCCAACGAAAT
>JAYSYM010000064.1:0-2337 GCA_043727635.1 Bdellovibrionales bacterium
TTAAAGAGATGGCGCGCAAGGCACATTCCTCCGACCCCACTTCCCGCACCAACATCGATTAATTTTCGCGTGCTTTTGACTGATTGCTTTAGGAACCGAACGAAACGATACGAGTCGGGTCCAAAGAACACCGAATCGTTTTGCTGAGTCGGAAACCCTGAATGCAAAATTATGAAGTCATCGATAGTTGAGAAGCGCACCTTACTCTTTGCACGAGAGCCGTCGATCTCAATCAAGCTAACTTCCTTCATCAGCCCAACGGAGCGCTCAGGGATGTCGCTTAGCTTTACCCAGTTGTTCCACCCGAAGAAATCCCGAAGAGTACTGCCGGCGTCGGCGCGACTGAGAACAATTTTATGCGAAGCCGGAGTGATGGTCGTGAACGCGTAGCCGTCAGCACGCAAAAGCTGACCCAGTTCGACTAAATTCTTATCTCCATCGATCATATTGTTCACTAGACCAATAGACCTCAAATAGCGTCGATTGACGAGTTTACATTTGTTCACTAATTGCAGGCCCGATGAGACAAACCAGTGGCGTAAGTTATTAAAATGATTAATAAGGTGATCTAAATGCAAGACGTAATCTTAGCCGACAAACCAGCCGGCATCGCAACACATAGCCCAGTGGAAGGTGATCCATCGTTTGGATTTGCCGAGCACGTTGAAGCGCGCCTCGGCCGCAAAGTTTGGGTGTGTCACCGACTCGATAAAGAAACGTTCGGCACCATCGTATTTGCGACTAGCAAGCAAGCAGCTGCAAAAATATCGCAAGCTTTCGAAGAAGGAAAAGTTCAAAAAACTTACGTCTTCGTTTCACACCGGATACCTCGCTCAAAAGCATTTACTGTTGAGTCTTACATCACAAAACAACAGGGCAAATTCATTTCGTTTGAACCGAGAGGCGATCAGAAAGCCAACTCTGTTACTCACTTCAAACTTTTGAAAGAACAAAACGGTTACACACTCTGGGAAGCAAAACCCGACACGGGTAAACCACATCAAATCAGACTTCATGCACAAAGTGCTGGAATTCCTGTCCTCGGCGACAAGGAGCACGGAGGCGCAACTTTTCATTCGCTCATGCTTCAAAGCCATACTCTCGAAGCTGAGATTGACGGAGAAAAACTCTCGCACGTGACTCCCCTCTCTCGATTGTTTAAAACTCTCGATCTCATTGAGAACAAACAATTGATGAAGTGGCTCATCGCCATCGATCGTCGTGAACGGTACATGCGATCGTTCCAAGAATTCGGCGACACCGCGAGACTCATACACACTGACGGCGGAAAACTTCGTTGCGAAAAACTCGGCGACGTTATTTCCTTGCAGTGGTTTGCAAATGAAGGCGAAGAACTGTCAGACAAAGATCGTCTCGACATCGATGGCTTGATCGAAATCATGGGCTGGACGAACTGGCGCCTGCAAATCCGCTGGGATCGCGGCAAATCCCCGAACGAAAATCCTGAAGAAACAAGCGAGCCACCTCCACCGCTTTCGTGGAACGCAAAAGAAGGCAAAGCTACTTACGAGTTCCGTCGAGACGTGAGCCTTTCAACTGGATTGTTTCTCGATCAACGAAACAATCGTCGCTGGATCAACTCGCAGGCTAAAGATAAAAAAGTTTTAAATCTATTTTGCTACACCGGCGGCTTCTCTGTAGCCGCAGCCCTCGGCGGCGCCTCACAAGTCACGTCTGTCGATATCAGCAAAAACTTCTTGGAGTGGACAAAACGCAACCTCGATCTAAATGGTAGGCCGTCGCTTTCCTCAACGAACAGCGTTGAGAAAAGCAACGGCCTACTGTTTTATGCGATGGATGCGCGTGAGTTTTTAAACTGGGCCGCAAAAAAAGATCTTACCTACGATCTCATCATCTGTGATCCACCATCTTTTGGTCGAACAAAAGACTCTGTTTTCAAAATCGAAAAAGATATTGATGAACTCATGTTTGCTGCAATTCGTGCTCTTACCCCTGGCGGTGTCTTGCTCTTCTCAACTAACTACGAGAAGTGGACAAACGATTCGTTTATGAAAGTTGTTAAGAATCTCATTCGCGAAAAGCGATTCCCGGTTACTTACGGCCAACCTCCAACCCAAGATTTAGACTTCGAAATGCCTGGCGAAGCTTCGATTTTGAAATCAGTTTTGCTCACTCGCTCGACTCCCCCAAAGACGCAACTTGAGACCTAAGACTCGCTGTAGTGTTGGGTTTCGCGGACAATCGCGATGACGCAGGCTCAAAGTCCTAACAGAACTGCTCAACATTCTTACGAGCACAAAAACTTTCACAACTGCAAGATTTTTTGATCCCCAACAATATCATGCAGTTAGCGTG
>JAYSYM010000065.1:0-2335 GCA_043727635.1 Bdellovibrionales bacterium
CATCTGCTGCACCTAACGTTGGATGCGTGAAAATTGCATTCACAGTGACTTGCTCTTCTGGAGATTTGGCTAAAAGACTATAAGTGCCAGGAGTATCCATTACTGGTAGCGAAGCTCCGTAACGGTTATGTGTTTCACCAACCGAGTATTCTACGGTGGCGCCTGGATAATTGACCGTTCGATATTTAAGACCTGTAAGCCAATTGAACAAAGTTGTTTTGCCTGAATTCGGTGAACCAACCAGCGCTACAAAAGGTTTTCGGTCTGCTTCTACAGCTGAATGCACTGAGCTTCTCGTTTTCTTAATGCGATGGTTGTCCCGCGAACTTCAACAAGCAAAGGCTCACCGAAAGGAGCACGTCCCCGCACCTTCACCGGTTCGCCTCGAATAAATCCGAGCTCCTGAAGGCGTGAAACCAAAAGATCATCACCCGCGAGGCTAATGATTATACCTTCAAAATTTAGTGGGACTTCATTGAGCGTTCGTACTGTCATGGCAGAGTATATTCATCCCATGATGACTCTGCGTCAATTGCTGGTGAAAAGCGTTTTCCATACTGAAAGCGTAATGAGAAGCTGTGACGAACCAAGCTGGAGGTATTAGTTGAGTCTCGATCACTACTTCGATTCCCTCATAAAAAAAGTCGAAGCATCGGAACTCGACAACCAGGGCACAGACGAGAAGGGCTTTTTCCTGCCGACTCGCAAGGTCCTTCTTCAGAATTTACAAATGCTCAAAGATCTCCATTCAAAACCAATGGCCAAGCCAATGCTTCAAACTGCATGGAAGTTCGTCAGTCAAAACCTACCTAGTGAGTGGCTTATTCTCTCGGAGAATGAGAAGACAGAGCTTCGCAAGATCTTGAGCTGATCGACTGCCCCTAGGCTGCAAGACTTTGGTTCTGTTCGGCAGCAGAACATTGCGCCCGCCTAAACGAAATATCCGTTTTAGAGTTAGAATAAAGCATGCGCATTTTGCTCCAACGACTTACATTTTTCTTAGCTCCTTTCATCCTCATCTGGAGTTCTACGGGCTTTGCTCAAGACGCAAATCCCCCTGGTGTGATTGTCGCGCCAAGCCTTTCGATTCGCCAGACTGCCGGCAACACGACAGGTGGCCAAACTAATTATCTCGTGAACTTCAAAGCAGGTTACCGCCTTACTCAAGGTTGGTACTTCGGTATGGCTCTTAGTCAGCAGATTGCAAACGGAGTTGGTGCAGTTAATCAAGTTGCTATCGGAAATTCAGTTGGCTATTACCTTGGCAAATTTTCGATGATCGGAACTTACTTTTTAATCGCCACACAAGATGAAAAAGCTGTGACCGGAGACATTCGCCGGACTGAGGGCTCAGGTTTCCAATTAGATATGAATGTTCTCTTCCCGATCAGTGAGAAAATTTCATTCGGCCCGACGCTCACTTATAAAACTGTCACTTTCTCAAAGCAGGAAGCTGCGGCTGGCACTTACATCGCTGACAAGCATACCGAGTCGTATATCTATCCTTACATCACGATGAGTTTTGTATTCTAGCTCGTCACGCCTTTCGCGAAACGTAACCCTCAATCAAAATTTTAAGTTCCCTCTTCAGCGAGGCCTTGTCGACGTCTTTTCCCCAAGGGAAGGCTAGAGCGATAACGATTCCGCGAAGCGACTGAATTAATATGAAAGTCATCATATCTAAATCACGCTTTCGTAAAGCCGGATTTTTCATAAGCAAAAGCGCCTTCATAATTGGCTTGGCAAATCGCTCAAAGCTTTCAACCAATTTCATGACTTCAACTTTGTTGCTATTTTGTAGACTGACCGGAAGCAAAAGCATTTCTAGTCTCGCATCATCTTCATTGTCTTGATCGATCGCCGCATCAACTAACCTGCCGACTATCGTTTCCATCGACTCAAGTAACATCGACACTTCAAATGCTTTCCGCATTCTTTCTTGCCGTCGAAGAAGGATATCCTCAAGTAATTCTAAAAGAATATCGTCCTTAGTTGCGTAATACTGATAAAGTGAGCCAATGCTCACACCCGCTTTAGCTGCGATCGAATTTGTACTAAGAGAATCAATCCCCGACTTGAGCAGAATGTGAGTAGTAGCCTCGAAGATTGCTCTCTTCGTCGCTTGCGCCTTGTCGGATTTCGGTTCTCTTTTTAATGACTTAGCCATGCTCTAAAGTCTCCAGAAATAAGCGAGCTAAATGTGAGTAGTCTGATATGAGTAATTGCTCATATTATAACTTTATGGACAACTCATTTCTTTTTGTCACAGTTGTATTGTTTGTAATTCAGTTCAGTCGATATCTGCTAATGGCAGGGGGAACTTATTATCTACTGT
>JAYSYM010000066.1:0-7210 GCA_043727635.1 Bdellovibrionales bacterium
TTACTAATTCAGCAATTTTTTTGCTGGTGTCTTTAGCAGAGAGGTCACACCTGTTCCCATTCCGAACACAGAAGTTAAGCTCTCTAGCGGCGATGGTATTGCGGGATTACTCCCGTGGGAGAGTAGCACGATGCCAGCTTTTTATTTCTAAGGCCGATTACGAAAGTAGTCGGCCTTTTTTTTGGTTTGCGGAGTGAGCGTGACGGATTTCGAAATCCTATTCGAGAATCACATGAACGAAGCTTGCGATGAGAATCCAGATCCTTCGCACGATATTCATCACGTTCAGCGAGTGGTGAAACTTGCGAAGGCCCTCGCACAAAAAGAGGGAGCGAATCTCGAGATCGTAGTGCCCGCTGCTTACCTCCATGGCTGCGTTTACATTTCAAAATCTGACAACAGAAGAAAACGATCATCAATGATCTCTGCGGACCGAGCGCTTGAGTTAGCGGAGTGGAATTATCCGGCAGAATTCTTTCCGGGAATTCATCATGCGATTTTAGCTCACAGCTTTTCGGCTAACGTTCCAGCGCAGACTTTGGAGGCAAAGGTTGTTCAGGATGCCGACCGTCTAGATGCGATCGGAGCAATTGGAATTTTTCGGTGTTTTGCGTTTAGCTTGCTGATCCACGAGCGGTTGAATACGACATCTGCAAAGAGCGAAGCAAATGTTCGAATGCAAACGATGCAAACGATGCAATCGTACCTTGGCGCATTGCGCGCTGAACTTCAGGAGTAGCTCATGAGTTGGATTTTTCTGTTGGCTGCCGGATTTGCTGAGATCGGGTTCGCTTCACTACTTAAGATGTCTGAGGGGTTTTCTAAAACTTGGCCGACTATTGGTTTTGGTGCGTTTGCTATTTTGTCATTTTGGCTTTTAACCAAAGCGATGGAAACAATTTCTGTCGGTACGGCTTACGCAGTTTGGACTGGAATCGGGGCGCTCGGAACTGCAGTCGTCGGAATAATCTACTTCAAAGATCCTGCGACACTTTCGCGAATTTTCTTTTTAGCATTGCTGTTAGTTTCAATCGTCGGACTAAAGATTGTTTCGCCGCGATAGCTTTGATTGTTAGAAAATCCAGCCGAGATCGTACCCGCGAGTAAGTTCCCACTCGGTGTTGTTCGTTTTGATTTCCACCAAATTGTACTGAACATTAGCGCCGAGTTTTTTTTCGTCGATATAGAAAAATATAAAGACTTCTAATCCGTGAGTACCATTCTTCTCTGTAGGAATTTTAATTCTTAGTTCGTCAGCCCAGGGCTTGAAGGTTGAGCCTTCGGCTGTGATCTGGAAACCGCTGATCTTTGCGAAATTGGCCGGGACGACTTTTCCTTTGATTAGACTGTTTAGGTCCTCACTGATCGCGCGGGACAGCCTTACGGGAATAGATTCTCTGCCGCTTAGATAGCGGTAACCAAAAAACCCTGAGGCTGCGAGTGCGACTAGTAAGACGAACGTACCGACGGACGAAACCGCATTTTTTGCGGCCTCTCGTGGCCGTTTTGGGGATGACAAATTTTGATCGGTGCCGTTATTGGTCAACATGCTCAAACTATCGGATTCTCAGGGCTTTTTATCAAACTAAAATCACCATCCAATTTTTACCGCCCAATCTCAGTACGCTTTTAGCAGCGCTAGCTGAAATACAATAAGCCAATAGTTTCAATCAGTTAAGCCGCTGTCTCACCCTGGCACGAGTCGTGAACCTATGCTCATTCGGAAAAGAGGGTTGTTTATGATTCGACCATACATAAAGACATTCATTTTGTTAGCTACAGTTACTTACTTTGTGGCGTGCTCGCCAGTGAAGTTCAACACAGTTGCTAGCGACACCGATTGCGCAAACGTAGGTGGGCAAGCTGCTTGTATCCAAAGTTGTGATGCGAACGGAACTTGTTTTGCTGACTACGATATAAAGAAGCAAGTTGGTAAAGGCGTAGCAGATATCTTGTTCATCGATGATAACTCGGGATCAATGTCTCCAGAGCAACAGCGCATGGCTGATAGCTTCCCGACATTCATGAGCAGCATTTCTCAAATGGATTACCGCGTAGCAATCACTACTACTGATGTTTCTGGTGTTGATCGTGCTTCTGGGCAACCAGTTTCTCCGTATCCAGCTGGTCGCGATGGATCACTTGTCGACTTCGGCAGTGGCGCAGGAAAGTACTTAACTCCTAATTCTGGAAACGTAGATGCATTGTTCAAGGCGCAAATTAAACGCCAAGAGACTTTAACGTGTGAAGCTAGCAACTATTCTTCAGGAAGTTGCGCATCAGCTGACGAGCGCGGAATTTATGCTGCTCACCTAGCGGCTTCAAGAAACGATAGTGGATTCATTAGAAGTTCTGGTCATATGGCGATCATCGTATTAGCAGACGAAGATGTTCGTTCGGACTTATATTGCGGCGACGGAAATTCTGGAAACTGCTTATCTTCGTTCAACTTGAAGGCTCAAGACAGACCAGCTTTCTTCGTCGATGACTTCAAAAAGCGTTACCCAGGTAAAACAATTTCTGTTCACTCGATTATCGTAAACGATTCAGGCTGTCAAAGTGCTCAGACAGGCCAGCTTGGTAATCCGAATATTACTGGTTCGATTGGAACTCAGTACCGAAATCTTTCGCAATTGACTGGCGGAGTAGTTGGAAGCATTTGCGAGAGCAACTATCAGAGTCAATTGGGAACGATCGGTAGTGTTATCGCTGATCAGATTCAGAATATGGGATTCGCTTGTGCTCCTTACCAAGGGCAGTTCGCTCTTTACATCAACGGTTCGCCGGCTAACCAAAGCCAGTACACAGTTGATCAGTCGAAGTGGGTGATTGATTTCACTTCACCACTTCCGGCGAACACGCAGCTCCAATTAACTTATAAATGTAAATTGAATTAGTTTTCCCGAGCAATCGGGATTTGTGGCGACGATAAGGGCTCATCTTCGGATGGGCCTTTTTTTTGGTCCGAGCGATGTGCTTGCACGTTATCAATTAACTTAGCAAAACCTGTGGGAACGTGGGGATGTCCGTAGGAAATTTTCTAAATAGTGTCAGCAGATGAAAATGGTCGGGGAGACAGGATTCGAACCTGCGACCCTCTGGTCCCAAACCAGATGCGCTACCTGGCTGCGCTACTCCCCGACGTTAAAATGGGAACGGTCAATCTATTGAAAACGACCATGCCTGTCAAACATGTACCTAAAAGGATTGATTTTAGCCTTTTAGCCTCCCTAGGATGGTGTCTATGCGGCCGTTTTGGGCAGCAATCACTTCTGGAGTTATCGATGAAACTGCTTCTTGCTCTACTCACAATCTCGTTTGCTGGTCAGGCCTTCGCTCAGGAAGTGGAAATCAAACACAGCGGAGAGTTTAGAGCGCGTTATTTGAATCATCGCAATACGACAGCTCAGGATTTAACTGCGACCGGTAAAGATGCTGACGCTACTGATATCGATCATCGGTTTAAACTCAACCTCGTGGCTCGAAAAGGCGAAAGCATTCAAGCGGGATTAACTTTGCTTCACGCTTCGGGTTGGGGTGAGGCAAATGATCCAAGTACTGGAAACCAAATTCCAAGTGCGCGAGACGATTTCGATGACGACAATATGCTTTTCGTCAGTCGTGCTTGGGGTTGGTGGAAAGCGAATGATTCAGTTTCTTTCCGCTTTGGCCGCGTTGGACTCGAGTTCGGCGATGGTTCGGTATTCTCGGAAAATGACTGGGAACAATTTCCAGTTTCTCATGACGGTCTGCTTGCATTTTGGGATATCAATTTAGGTAAGTTCACTTTTTTCGGAATTAAAAATCGCGAGCGAGGAATCGGAACGCTAGATAACGATGCCGAAGAGAACATGTACGGCGTTGCCTTTGATTTCAAAAACGTGCCTGCGTTCATCAAAATTTTTAACATTCATTTTTTACAGATCACGCAAGACGAGTTCGGTACTCCTGATAGTTCAAAAGATAACCGCCAGCATTTAGGATTGGCAGTAGGTGGTGATGCGGCTGGCTTCATTTATAAAGGCGCTGGAGCTTATCAGCTCGGAAAAACTACCGGCACAGCTTCTGGGGCTCCGTTTGAAGCGAACAACAGTGCATGGATGTACGATGTGTTGGGCGGCTATCAACTTAGCTCACTTCGAAACTTCAAAATCACGGCAGGATATCATCAAGATTCGGGCGATAAAAATCTCGGTGATAGTACGAAGAACGAGGCTTACAACACCTTGTTCTACGATCGACACAATAACTCAGGGTTGATGGACGTTATTCGCTGGGGAAACTTAACTTATTGGTCAGCTAATGCTTCAGTCTCGTTGTTTGATGATCTAGATGGCGGAGTTTCGTATTTAAATTTCTCTCGAACATCAACGGGCGGAAACGTAACACCAACTGTTTACGGCCCTAACTATTCACTAAGTGATGTAAGTACAAACGATGATCTTGGCTCAGAACTCGATGCTTGGATCAGCAAAACTTACCCGAGCAGCGGATTCCAAATCGGTGGGCGCTTCGGAATGTTTATGCCAGGTGATGCGATAAAACAGATGCCTCTTGCGCAAATGCGCGACCGTAGCATCTATCAATGGATGCTCCAGGGCGCCTTAAGCTTTTAGACTGAATCTAGACCTCGACTAGAACCCAGTTTGTTTAAATCGTAAACGTGCAAACGCCGATAAGTCGGTGTGATCACACGAGCATTTTCAATTTTAACTGCGATCTTATTTTTGGTGCAGCCAGCGTATGCAGGTCGTATGGAATTAGTTCCAAAGCTTTCTGCTGAGCTCAATTTGATTTTGAAGGCTTCTGAAAATCTTCAGAACTCGATGGTCAAAAAAAGCGAAGACCAGCTAGATGTTTCTGTTCGTGAAATGGTAACTCAAATTCAGCGAACAGTCGCATTGAGCGGATTAGCAAAGCCACACGAACGTAGTCACTTACTTAAAATTTTACGAGCAGCTCGAGAAAATTTCGAATTAGCGCAAGGGTCATACGGTAAAGAGCGAGACATGCATTTAACCGACGGACTCCACCAGCTTGTTAACATCGTTAGAATTTATAAAGTGGATCGATCATTTGGAATTTTCTTTTGCCCGCGCGACAAGAACTCTTGGGTGCAGCGAGGGAAGAAAGCTCAGAACCCATTTAGAAGTCCAGCATCGACCGAAGGTTGCGGCATTCGAGTAGCTGACTAACCCATGGGAAATCTCCTTGGCTCCTTACCAAAAACTATTCTTGCAGTCCTAGCGTTAGTCGTGGGCTTCGTGTTTATTGTCCTTAATGATCCGCCCAAAAGTGTTTGCACTGTTCAGCTGGAGATTTTCAAAGACGCTCAAAAAAGGTTTCTTTATAAAGAAACGATCAATGAGGTCAATCGCCCAGCACTTATCGACGAGCAACTGAGAATTTGCCGAGCAGCGAACGGTCCCGGTGGCTGTAATGAGTTGTTCTTCAAACTCAAAACTCTTAGTAAAGATCTCAACAGTGTTCCCAGTCAGTGTGCTTCGACAGTCGGTGGCGAAACCGAAGTGAATAAATACTTATGGAAAAGCTACCGTTTGATTGTGGAACTCGCTTGGGGCCCGACTCCTCCGTCAGGATATGACAGAAGATTCGCTTGGCTCGATAGTGCCGACTTAGCGTTATTTTGCGATTTGAAAGAAAATTTAGTGCGCTTATACGGCGAAGAACGTCATAAGAAGTTTCAAGAAGAGATGTTTCAAACACTTCCGCAAGCATCCATGCTTACGCGTGATCAGATTTGGCAGCGAACGATTCTTTCAACCCGCTGTGAATCAGTGAAGTAGTCAGAGCGAAAGCAAAGTCAGATTCTGCCAGGCTAAAATTCCGTTTTTGAATCCCAGATTGCCGACGAACTTGAATTGTTGATCGTCTTTATGGACGAGGTAAATTTCGTTTTCGCCGATTTGCGAAGCGCGATCAATCTTCCACTCAGTTGGATTGAGCCCGAAGTTTTTTAACTGAATGAGTAGGAACTTCAAAAGACGAAAGTGAACTACTTGTTGTTGCGACATAACTATCCCCCCTGTTTGGTTGCGAATGGAGTAGGAGCAAATACGGGACCATTGCCGGCTGCTAGTGATGAACGAAGTTTCAAGTAGTTAGGGTGGTTTTTGCGTCCGATAATTTCCTCTGTCCGAAATTACGGACTCAGGCCTTGATTTGCGGAGGAGGGGAGATAGGATTGTTGAATGGGAAAAATACTCAGCTTTATTTTTGGCTTCGAAATCGCGGCGATGGCAGTTGCCTACTTAAGTTTTAAAATGATTCCAGATCGCAGTTTAGCCTCGATAGTCGCGGGTTCGATGTTTGTTGCTCTTGGAGTAACGATCTTGACCCTCGGAATGCGAGATCGTGCATTTCGAAAGACTTTTACATTTTGGCTTGGTCTCATTCACCTGTTTGTGATTTCGCTTCCGATGATGGGTACTCGCATCGCGACATTTGGCGCGGACTTCCACTCCATCAAGATTTTAGGATTGATTCCAGGCCCAGAATTCCATCGCATGTCTGAAATGTTTTATGTCGTGTTGGTTATCGGAACCGTGATTGATCGAGTCATGTTTCGCGCTGAGCAACGCCGCCTCGGGATCAGGTAGTTTAAATAAACCAAAAGGCCATGACGGCCTTTTTGCGCGTAGCCCGAAGGGTTTTGTACAGGATGTACAAAAACAAATGGCGGTTTTCACCGCCATTTTCGAAGAGCCAAAATTTACGTTTGAGGCCTATTCAAATGAAAACGGCTTAGGAGAGATGCTCTCTGAGCGGTCGAAAGAGTCGTAAGCTTCTGAGCCAGAAGGCAATAGAGCGAGGTTACGAGCTTTTTTGACGGCTGCAGCTACTTGCTTCTGTTGGTTGAGGCTTAGCTTGCTAATGCGAGCTGGAGTGATCTTTCCACCTTCAGAAATGAAACGGCCAAGAGTCTGAGCGTCTTTGTAATCGAAAGTTTGGTCGCCTGAGAACTCTGGGCGGTATTTAGAGCGAGATTGTTTCTTCATGAACAAGTCCTTTACTATCTATGGTCTATGCAGCCCTCACAGTTAGTTTCTTGGGGGCCGAGATTAAAGCTTTTGAAGCTGGTGTAGAGGGAGAAGTTATATTCGAAATATTGGTTGCCATCAAGCGTCTTTTTCCTTATACCTTGTCGTTCAGCACATTTACGGAGGTCCTCGTGGGACGCTGCGAACTT
>JAYSYM010000067.1:0-2323 GCA_043727635.1 Bdellovibrionales bacterium
GTTCTGACGAGATCAAAAAAGTCAGCGTGATCAGAAAGCACAAAACCTTTATCAAATCCTTTTCTCCTTCGATTTCCTCTCACGCGCATCCAGCCACTCGCAAAAGCAGTATCAACACCTTTAAATCGTTTCATCCAAGTGCTTCGGTAAGCTGACGGTGGAGCAATGATTAAGTCAGTCGAGAAATCGTATTTCTTGTCCATATCCGCAGGAGCTTTAGTCGGCAGCATCTTGATGCCTTCTTCTCTGTAGATTTTGGTAAGCGCTTCGACTGCGCCATGAACGAAAACAGTTTTGTCGGTGAATTTCGTTAATTCTGCGAGAACTCTCTGCGCTTTACCGAGCGAGTAGCAAAGTAAGAGCGAAGGTCTTTTCTCGCTCGCGTTGAATTGCCACCAATCAAAAATATCTTGCGCAATCTCTTCACCAGTCTGCCAGCGGTAAATTGGTAGTGCGAAAGTCGCCTCGGTAATAAAGACATCACACGGAACAACTTCGAATGGATCACAACTCGGATCATTGTTTCGCTTGTAATCACCAGAAACAACCCAGACTTCTCCTTCGCATTCGACTCTGATTTGCGCAGAGCCGAGAATGTGGCCAGCCGGATGAAACGAAACTTCAACGTCGCCAAACTTTTGTTTTTTACCCCACGCTAATGCACTGACCTTTGCGTTTTGGTCCTCGTCTCTGAGTCGGTGTTTAGTAAGTTTTAAACCGCGTTCGGAGCAAACGTATTTTTCGCTTCCCCAGCGAGCGTGGTCACTGTGAGCATGAGTGATCAATGCGAGTGGTACAGGTTTCCACGGATCAACGTAAAAACCTCCACGTTCACAAAAAAGTCCACACTCATTGACTCGTAACAACGGAGCGATAATATCCTCCTGTATGCACAGCATCTTCTGGTTCCGCCGCGATCTTCGGCTTCATGATAACACCGCACTTTACCACGCACTCAGTGGTGATCATCCTGTTGTTCCAATATTCATCTTCGATACAGATATTCTTGAACACTTAGAAGATCGCGACGACGCGCGAGTGACTTTTATTCACGATAGGCTGCGGCAGCTCTCGCGCGAACTCGAGGAAAGTGGCTCCGCACTTCGCGTTTACGTCGGTAAACCTCTCGAAATCTTCGAGAAATTGTTTAAGGAATCTGGAGCTGGCGCAGTCTATGCGAATCATGATTATGAGCCTTACGCGATCGCGCGTGATCTGCAGGTGCAGCGACTTTGTTTGAAGCACGACGCCCGCTTTGAAACTTTCAAAGACCAAGTTGTTTTCGAGAAACTTGAAGTCTGCAAATCCGACGGCAAGCCTTACACCGTTTACACTCCTTACAAAAATAAATGGAAAGAAATTTTCGCTGAGCTGAAGTTGGCAAAGAAGGTTTCTGGCGCTGCGAGTATGTTTCCGTCAGAGAAGTTAAGCGCAAATTTCTTTAAGACTAAGTCTAAGGATCACGGGAAATCCCCCAAATTTCCTTCGCTCGAAGATATTGGGTTTGTTGAGTCGTCGATTACGGTTCCTGAGCCCGATTTTACGAGCGCACTTTTGAAAAATTACGCTGAGACGAGAAATACTCCCGGCATTAAGGGAACAAGTCGGGTGGGAGTGCATCTGCGATTTGGAACCGTTAGCGCTCGTGAGTGCGTAGCGTTGGCTTTAAAGCACAGTGACACTCGGCTCAACGAACTGATCTGGCGCGAGTTTTTCATGCAAATTCTTTTCAACTTTCCAGGCGTCGTGGAGCACGTCGCTAAGGAGAAGTACGCAAAGATTAAGTGGAAGAATAACAAAAAGGATTTTGCACGTTGGTGTGAAGGGACGACGGGCTTTGCGCTCGTTGACGCTGGAATGCGAGAGCTAAACACGACCGGCTTCATGCACAATCGAGTGCGAATGATTGTCGGAAGTTTTTTAGTAAAGAATCTTTTGATCGATTACCGCTGGGGCGAAGGGTATCTCGCTCGTAAACTTTTAGATTTCGATTTGTCTTCTAACAACGGTAACTGGCAGTGGGTTGCGGGCACTGGCTGCGACGCCGCTCCGTATTTTAGAGTGTTCAATCCTGATACTCAGTTGGCAAAGTTTGATCCTGATCTTGATTATGTTCGGGCGTGGGTTCCCGAGTACGGCACCGCAAAGTACCCGAAGCCAATGGTGGATCTTGGCGAAACTCGCCTTGCTGCCATCGCCGCCTACGCCGCCGCTGTCAAAACTTCCAACGCCTGAGCGCCGAGCTCGCATCATCGGCCCGCAAGTTTGTGTCGTCGTTTGGCCACTCAGAGATTTGGCCGAATATATTCGGCTAAGTCGCGGA
>JAYSYM010000068.1:0-2319 GCA_043727635.1 Bdellovibrionales bacterium
CCGGTGCCTTTGCCTGCTCGTTTTGTCGTGAAGAAAGGTTGAAACAGCTTTTTCAGATTTGTCTGAGAAATTCCCACGCCACTATCTCTGATAGAGATCGCACAAGACTTTCCATCGCCCGACGCAACGGCAGAAATTTCAATTTCACCGCTGCCAAGCACTTCAAGGCGTTCGCGCTTTTCTTCGATCGCATGAGTTGCATTGATGACCAGGTTTAGGAGTAATTGCTGTAAGTGACCTGGCTCTGCTAATACGTTCAAGTTTAGATTCTTTTTTATCAGAGTTACGTTGGCTTTTCGAACGTGCTCAGAAACCAAATTGAAAATTTCAGATACGGCGTCGTCTAAGTTGACTGCAATGAGCATCACTCGATCAGGCACTCGGCTGACTTGCAATAGGGATGTGATTAGCTTCGAAATTCGATCAATTTGTTCGACGATGATTTCAGCGTTCTTTATGGCTGCCGGGCTATCTTTCACTTGCATCATCAGAAGCTCAGCTCTCCCGCGCATGACTCCGAGCGGATTTCCAACTTCGTGTGCTAGGCCGCTGGCAAGCATTCCGATTGAAGCCAGGCGATCTTGCCTGAAAATCTGTTGCTCCATCTTTTTCTGCTCACTTAAATCAACTGCGATCCCCATGTATCCAAGGATTTCGCCGAGTGGATCACGGTAGGGGGTGATCGTAAGTAACACGGGTACTAGTTGCCCGTCCTTTGACTTATTAATGACTTCACCGCGCCAAAAGCCAATTTTGGGATTCAAAATGGTTTGCCACATCTGTCGATAGAAGGTGTCGTCTTGGTACTGAGATCGAAGTAGGCGAGGACTTTGGCCTACAGCTTCGTCTCGAGAATAACCGTACGTGAGTGACCAAGCCGGGTTCACGTATCGAAGCGTACCCCTGATGTCAGTCAACATTATGGGCTCAAAACAGTCTTCTACGCAGCGATAGAAGACGCTTTCAGCACTCTCGATGTGTTTTAATGTTTGTTCCATTTCATCGGCAAACCTAGAGAGACAAATGCGTTTCGTCAATCACTAGCCCACGTAGAGATTTCGACGTTTGAAAAAACTATGTGCAAAATCAGTGATTTCACCGTCTGAGCTCTTATTCATGCCGGCCACGCCGACAATCTTGCTTGCGCTGGATGAATACTTTGACTCGATAAGTTTCTGGAGGTGAGTTTTAGCAAGCCCAGGTCCTAAAAAGAGCCACTGGTCGGAGTTGGACCCAACAAGATATTCGGCTACCTGTTTGAGAAAGTGATTTGCATCTAGATGCTCAACTGCGTGAGTAGGTCCATGTTTGTGCAAAACTTTAGTTTCGGCGCCCTCTGGTTTGAATTCAAAAAATTTTGCCTCGTCCGATGTAATGAAAATCGCGACCGATGTTGACATAGAGTTCCCCTTCTTGTGATTCCTCAACAAGTAGCTACGCAACAATCGGACCACGTTCTATTTGCACGAGGACAAGCTCGCGAGAAGCTCGGGACAACTTGGCTCGTAGATTATTTGAAATGTCCCGAGCTGATTCGCGGCCTGAGTTTGATGCGGTTTAGTGCGGCACACGGCTTGCTCTAATGATGGTTATGAAAAACACAGCAGATAAAATCAGTGAATACATGACTACTAACTTATTAACTGTAAATCCTTACACGCCAGTGCGAGACGCCCGTGCGATGATGGTTGAGAATTCCATTCGACATCTTCCTGTGGTCGACAGACTCGGGCAGGTTGTCGGGGTTATCTCTGACCGTGACTTAGCTGTCGTTCATGGAGATTTAGAAGTCGCCTTTAGAATGAACGAAGTGACTAACATTGTTAATGTGGGCGAAGAATTGAATGCCGTTATCGAACAAATGATTCAGTCAAAAGTGTCATCTTGTATGATCGAAGATGACGGTAAGCTAGTTGGTATTGTCACCTCAGAAGATTTGCTCAGAGTATTGAAGAGCCACCTCGATAAGCCTGCTCGCGGCAGTATTCGCACAGTCCTTTATGATTATGTCTTACGGTACCCACTTGGTAGTGCCGTGAATCTACTTTCGACTGCAGGAATCTAAAGTTATACTTTAGCAAAACTACCAACGAGACAAATCGTCTGAATGCCGTTTGTTTAAGCGGCTAAATTGACTCGAACGAAAGCCTCGCGTCTCTTCTCCATCGCTCTACCTATCGAAAACTCGTGGCACGACTTTTGGATAGTAGAGTTGTGTCTTCAAAAAAATTTGAGAGATGAAAAACTTTAAGGGGGATCAAATGAAATATTTTTTCGTACTACTTCTCGCTAACGTACTCGGCTTTGCCGCTCAGGCAT
>JAYSYM010000069.1:0-2318 GCA_043727635.1 Bdellovibrionales bacterium
GTCTTTAATTTTTCTGGTAAGCTCATTTTCTCGTTCCTTCTCTGAGTTCAGCTAATGCGAGAGTGTTTTCGAGAAGCATTTGAATTGTCATCGGTCCTACTCCGCCAGGAACTGGCGTTGCTGCAGCGACGTGACCCTCTAACTCCTCGAACTTTACATCTCCGCAAAGTTTGTTTGCGAACTCACCATGGGTTGGGCGATGCATTCCTACATCGATCACGACTGAATTTTTTTTGAATGCGTCTTTTCCGATGAATCGCTCTTTACCCGCAGCGACAACTACGATGTCAGCTTCGCGAGTATGAACTTTTATGTCCGGTGTTTTCGAATGGCACACTGTAACTGTTGCGTTTGCTTGTTGGAGCAAGTGCGCCATTGGCTTACCAACGATATTGCTTCGACCAATCACTACTGCTTTTTTTCCGGCGACATCAATTTTGTAGTGCTCAAGAATCTTCATCACACCCAAAGGGGTGCACGGAGCAACGCGCGCCTTCCCTCCCCACAAAAGACCTAAATTTTCGTAGGTGAGACCATCGGGATCCTTTTGTGGATCGAGTGCCCGAAGGGCCGCTTCTCCGTCGAGATGCTTAGGGAGTGGAAGTTGAACTAAAATTCCATCAACTGCATTGTCTTGGCAGAGCTCTTTGATCGTTGCTAAAAGTTTTTCTTGCGTAACATCAGCTGGCAAATCCCGATCGACGCTCTGAATTCCAATCTCTCTACATTTAACACGCTTGTTCTTTACGTAAACGTGGCTTGCAGGGTCATCGCCAACAAGAACAGTTGCGAGCGCAGGGGCACGGCCCGATTTCTTAGTGAACTCGGCTATCTTCGCTTTAAGGCTCTCGCGACGGTGATTTGCTACGGCTGTTCCGTTGAGAAGTAGCATCTGCTGTTCCTTTTTTGGGGCCTCGTTTAGATGACCCTTTTATAAGGCCTGGAGCTTTGTTTTCCAACCCCAGCTTCGGCTTGACCCACCTTGGCAATCTGGCTATGTTCGGTGCTTCAAAGTTTAAGCCTTTATCAGGGGTCGAAAATGGCAAAGAAAAAAGTAAAAGTTGAGTTATCAAAAGACGGCAGCTCAATCGACTTCGTAGCGAGCGATAATCTCCCTACATCAACTAAGAAGTTTCGCCAAAGCCCAGAAATCGAAGGCTTCTACCGTTTCATTTTCGAAAACGACCTTCGCGCTGAAGGCTTCGAAGTTTTAACAAGAATCATTGGTCGCCGAAAAGTTGAGCGCGATGAGCTCGCTAAGGCAGCACGTAAAAGCAAAAAAGCTTAGTCCGCGCCTCGGACTCGATTCACTTCGTTCTCCCGTTAAACAAAATCTGAATTAGCCCATCCTTTTGCATCTCCGCTCATCCGCAGCGGAGGTCAAAATGAAAGTTGTTCGAAACAATCGTGGTCAGGGTCTCATTGAATATTTAGTAATTGTCGCACTCATGGGAGTGGCTGCTATCGCCATTGTCCGAGTGCTTGGTCAAACTGTGAATTCGCGGTTTGCGAGCATCTCGTACGCGCTTCGCGGAGAGAAAAAGTCAGTCCAAGCCGAGAAGATCGACGAGTCTTACTACAAGAAAAAAGATCTTGGCGATTTCTTTAATGGCGTTGGTGACTCTAATGGCACCGACAAAAATTAATTCCCGTGGGTTTGCGTTGGTCGAAGTCGGAATTGCTCTCCCGATTTTGATCGTAGCACTCACCGGAGTTTTTGCGGTGGTTTACCTTTGCATCGCACAAGCTTGGCTTAAAGATGCAGGTGAAGAGGCTGCACTTTGTGTGGCTGA
Organism: Bdellovibrionales bacterium; assembly: GCA_043727635.1. Taxonomy (GTDB): domain Bacteria; phylum Bdellovibrionota; class Bdellovibrionia; order Bdellovibrionales; family JAMPXM01; genus JAYSYM01. The sequence goes on from JAYSYM010000069.1 coordinate 1,794, forward strand.
AAGAGTTGCCCTCGTCGTTTGCAAGAGAGAATTCATTGATAAAACGCGCACAGTTCTACCGGTAGGTGAATTCACTCGCTTAACGATCGAGAAATATGCCTCAGAAATCGTTCTTAAATACAGCTATCAGGCTGTTCGCCTGACGATTGAAAATGAAATTACTCTTCGACTCCCCGTCTCGAAGCGCGCTGTCGGCAAATTATGACCCAAAAAGGATTTGCCACCACCAGCCTTCTCACCCTGCTTCCGCTGCTCTTGTCGATTGCTGCGTTCGCGACGGGGAGTTTTTTAATTCTGCGAGAGAATCGTCGCGCACTTTTTGAGTGTCGAGCAGGCCTGCTAGATGCGCAGGAGAAATTGCTCAGAGATATGGAATCCCTTTTGAAACTAAATCCCTCGGCGCGAGCACTGAAGATTCAACGTCGAGCAGCCGAGGCAGCTGTTATTGCTGCGGCTGCGAATCCGGCCGCGATGGGAGCCGCACGAATCGTTTTGCAACTAGTGATCACTCAGCAACAAGCGCTC
>JAYSYM010000070.1:0-2316 GCA_043727635.1 Bdellovibrionales bacterium
ACACGGAAAGAAGTCGTGCATGCCCGAAGTAGTAGAGCGGAACGAAACACAAGAGCGTCTTAAAACTCTTAAGGAGTTAATTCGCGAAGGCGAAGCGACGACACAAGATGATCTTGTGAAAGCGCTTCGCAAAAGAAAGTTCGACGTAACACAAAGTACTGTATCACGCGATCTTCGTCGAGTTGGAGCAGTGAGATCTAACAATCTCGAAGGCGACATCGTCTATCTTTTAGCAGATGAGCGACAAGTCTTACCTCCGGAAGTGAGTGAAGACCTCGGTGTGTTAGTTCGTGATATTCAAGCAAACGAAAGTTTGATTGTAATTCACACGACTGCAGGAGCAGCGAGCTTAGTCGCTCGGTACTTAGATAGTATGAGAAGTTATCTCGAGATCCTTGGAACTTTAGCTGGCGACGACTGTATCTTCATCGTCCCAGTTTCAACCAAGAAAATCTCGGGAGTCATGAAACGTATTCGAGAAGAACTCGAATAACAGGGTAGGCCGTAGCTTTTCTCAACAGTTTGCGTTGAGAAAAGCTACGGCCTACCAAAAGCTGAAGGAGTTACGATGAAAGCACAAAAGTTTTCACCACCGCAGGGTGTCTACGGCGAGATCACTGGGCCGATCGTGATGATTGGGTTTGGTTCAATTGGCAAAGGTACTTTGCCTCTCCTCGAGCGCCATTTTAAATATGACAAGTCGCGAATGGTGATTGTTGATCCATCGACACAAAACAAAAAGATTGCCGATAAACACGGGATCGCTTTTATCCAGAAAGCTGTAACAAAAGAAAATTACAAAGAAATACTGAAGCCGCTTCTCACAAAAGGTGGCGGCACAGGCTTTTGCGTAAACTTATCAGTCGACGTAAGTTCACTCGACATTATGACTTACTGCCAAGAAATCGGAAGCTTCTATATCGACACGGTTATTGAGCCGTGGCCTGGTATGTACTTTGATAAAAGTCTTACGCCAGCCGCTCGCTCGAACTACGCGCTCAGAGAGACTGTTCTTAAAGCTCGCGCAGAAAAGCCCGGTGGCATTACTGCAGTCTCTTGCGTCGGTGCAAATCCCGGAATGGTTTCGTGGTTTGTAAAGCAAGCGCTCGTGAATTTGGCGGATGACTTAAAAATTCCGTACACGACTCCAACAACTCAAGCGCAGTGGGCTGCGCTCATGCAAAAAGTTGGAGTGAAAGGCATTCACATCGCCGAACGCGACACTCAAGTGTCGAAACGCGCGAAGCCAATGAACACGTTCGTGAACACTTGGTCAGTCGAAGGCTTCATTAGTGAAGGTAATCAACCGGCTGAACTTGGTTGGGGCACTCACGAAAATTGGATGCCGAGTAATGGAGTCACTCACAGCGATGGTTGTCAGGCAGCAATTTATCTTCAGCAGGCGGGGGCAATGACTCGCGTAAGAAGTTGGTGCCCAACTCCTGGCGCGCAGTTCGGACGACTCGTTACGCACAACGAATCGATTTCGATTGCTGATTACTTTACTTTGAAAAATGGCAGTAAGGTCGAGTACCGACCAACTTGTCACTACGCTTACAGCCCATGCAACGACGCACTTCTCGCACTCGAAGAAATGTTTGGTCACGGTGACGCTCAAAAAGAACATCACATACTCGACGAAAAAGAAGTCACGGACGGGATTGATGAGCTCGGAGTTTTACTTTACGGCCACGCAAAGAACGCTTACTGGTTCGGATCACAGCTTGGTATCGAAGAGACTCGCGCACTTGCTCCTTACCAGAACGCTACAGCTCTTCAGGTTACCTCAGCTGTAATTGCCGGAATGGTTTGGGCACTCGAGAATCCTGAAGAAGGAATCGTTGAAGCAGATGAAATGGATTTCAAACGCTGCTTAGAAATTCAAATGCCATATTTGGGACCAGTGAACGGTTTTTTCACCAACTGGACACCTCTCGATGGTCGACCAGGATTATTCCCAGAAGACATCGACACGACAGATCCGTGGCAATTCAAAAATATCCTCGTTCGTTAAATTTTATCACCTGCAGCTCTAGACGCAGCCCAAAAGGGTTGCAGGTGATATCCGGTCCTGGTGTAATTTACGGATGAAATTAGCGTTCATATTTTTGGTTTTTTTTAGTTTCGAAGCTCCTGCAACTGAGCTCACGCTTTCAGCAGGGGAAGCTGAGCGACAAGGGTATCTACCTCTAGAAACTTCTCCAGAACAATTTTATGCGGAACCAAAACCTCATCAGTTAGATTGGCCATTCGAAAAAATGTATTCGCGCGGAGCCATCGGTAACAACTTCGCACAGTTTCAACCTTATCAAACTG
>JAYSYM010000071.1:0-7151 GCA_043727635.1 Bdellovibrionales bacterium
GTTGGCAGTTGCTGAAAAAACAATCGGGAGAATAGCTGCGAGTAACTTCATGTAGCCTCCTGAAGAAATTGTACTTCAGGATTAGACTCTTGAGTGTGGAGAATGGTGAGTCTGGGTCGACAGATCTAGACGTTCGCGAGTTAATTCAAAAATATTTCGGCTTCGATTGCGTGATGGTCTGAAGTTGGACAAATTTTGCCCTTGTAGACGAAATCGAGATTGCGGACTTGCATTGTTGAGCGGTTGCTTTTGAGAGAGTCGGTGACCCAGAAGTGGTCGATCCATTCTTTGTTTTTTCCGGGGCTGCCGTAGCAGTCATTGATCCGACCGTTGGTGTGTTGGATCGGCCCGACAATTGGAGTCGGCACCATGCCCATAAGCTTTAACGCGGGCCCAAACTCAGGTTCAACAGAATCAATGTTTAAATCGCCTAATACGATTTGTGGCACATCAGATTTCTTATGCTCTCTAAGCATCGAGTTCAGCTGTTCTAATTGCGAGAGGCGCATAGCACCAGTTGATTCGAGAGATTGAAGATGAGTCGGCGCAAACTGAACAACTTTTCCAGAAGGCAAAGTAGCCTCAATTAAAAATGATCCTTTAGCTGCGTAGCAATCAGCACCCTTACAATTTTTGTAATAGACTTTATCGAGCACTTTAAACGGATAGCGACTCATCACAAACAGTCCCGAACCAAAAACATGCTTAATCTTTCCATCACGCTTCATGTAATGCTGATGCGGAAAATCCTTACCTAAACTTTTTGTAAGTTCTTTGCGAATCGAATCAGTAAACGCTTCCTGAAAAAACATCAGATCGTAATCTGAATCCTTTAGCTGATTAGAAATAACTTTCGCACGCACTTTTTGGAGACTATTTTTAACTGGCTTAGGGAGCATGAAGATGTTCCACGAGAGAACCTTTAGGTCAGCGGCGTGAGCAGAAGTCGTGAACATGAGCGCTAAGAGAATCCGAAACATCATTTTTGTAACTCCGTGTACAACTATGAAACTTTTCGGAAGCGACTCGCTTTGAACTAAGTCCAGACCTACCAAATATGTTTAGTGATTATTGGGGTCCGGCGGCGCGAGATGGAATGCGTGGCCTGGACTAGGCGAAGGGGTCAGTAAATCAGCATTTGAGTAAAGTGCCAGTGCGGTTTGACCACAAGTGAGTTTGCAAAGAGATCTTATCTTGCTCCTAAGAGCTTTTTTACTTCGGCTATGAACTGTGATCGAGCTTTGCCAAGTCCCTCATCTGAAGCAACAAGTTCACCGTTGCCGTCTAAGAGAAAGATAACATTCGAATGAATGTAGTCATCCTTTACTTTCTTAAATTGTACACCGAGGGCGTTGGCAAGCTCAGTCGAGTCTGCCTCTTGAACTGGAGATAGAAGCGTCCAATTTTGTAAGTTCAAACTTTGCTTTTGCGCAAAACCTTTTAAATGTTTGGGAGTATCTCTTCTTGGATCAAAAGAAAAAAGAGCCATTTTTAATTTCGCTTTTTCCGATTCAGAAAGAGAGTTCACAACTCCTTTCATCTTATCTACCAGCATCGGGCAGGCAGAAGTGCACGAAGTGTAGAGCATAGTAACTAATCGGGGTTGACCGCCAAGCGACTTAAGATCCGTGCGTTTATTATCGACGTCGTACCATTTGGATTGGATATTATACAGAGACTTTCCAGAGATGGCGGCTGCTGCCGCTTTAGGGGCGGCGTGAGCAGAATGCGCATGTTTTTCATGATCATGCGCGTGGGCAGAAACACCGAAGCAGACAAGACTAACTAAAAAAATATTAGCGCTAAAGTTCATGGAGTACCTCGGGCAGTTTATTTATTTTACGTTCGCAAGATATTTTTTCAATCGATCCTGGTTCATTACAAAAGTTGGGGTAAGTTTGTCGCTTGCTGCTTTGGCCTCCGCTAAGTTCGCAGCTTTACCAACTTGAACGACGCCAACCATGCCCATCACAGTGTGCGGATCGCACTTGTAGATGTAGACTCCCTCTTTATCGAGTTTAACCGACACGACTTGATCGATTTTTCCAACCCAGGGCTTTGCTCCGGCCGGGGTAAGTGCTGAGCTCGCACTATGTGATGGGTGAGTAGGGACGAACTTGATTGTATCTCCCGGTGCAGCTTGAACAAATCCTGGTTCGAATACCATTGCTCCTTCTTTCCCTGTATTTAGCATTTTAACTTCGATTGTTTTTGCTTGTGTGCTGACTGAGATTAGTAGCGAGAGAGCTGCGATGATGACTTTCATTTCTGACTCCTTATGAAGTTGTCGTTATTGCAGCTAGAGCTTTGCAGTAGACGTACCAGCTCAATCCTGCTCCGATTCGATCTGAAATTTCGAACGAGACAAAAACGAATTCCTTGAGACAAATTGTCTGGGTCAAATGTGAACAATCTTGCTGAGATCGAACAGAACGATGATAGCGCTCATAACTTAGAGGCACCGCTTTTGCGATAGTGTTGGTCACGAGGAGCCTTATGCGCAAACTTATTTACGTGCTTTCATGTGTCTCAGTTTTGTCTTTTTCGGGTTGCACCAAGACTACGCCGTTAGCAGAAGCAAAAGACTCTAACGTCGAGCTGATCGATCCGGCCAAGCTTCCAGTAGAAGTCGCAAAGCTAACTTATGCTCCGGAGGTGCCGCCTCCTATAAGTCGTAAGAAACCAGCTCGCGTGAAGATTGAGGTTGAGACCGTTGAAGTGACCAAGAAACTTGCCGATGGTGTCGACTACACCTTCTGGACCTTTGGTGGAACAGTGCCGGGGCCATTTATGCGAGTGAGAGTTGGCGACTACATCGATTTCACTTTAAAGAACCATCCAAAAAGCAAGATGCCACATAACATCGACTTGCACGCTGTCACAGGCCAGGGTGGTGGTGCCGAAGGATCTTTCACAGCTCCGGGCCACAGCTCAACTTTCTCGTTCAGAGCGCTTAATGCTGGCCTTTATATATATCACTGTGCAACTGCACCGGTCGGAATGCACATAGCTAATGGAATGTATGGCTTGATTCTGGTTGAACCTGAAGAGGGTCTACCAAAGGTTGATCGTGAGTTCTACATTGTGCAGAGCGAGTTCTATACAAAAGGAAAAAATGGCCAGCGAGGACATCAACCCTTTGACATGGAAAAAGCGATTCGCGAGCAACCAGACTATGTGGTCTTCAACGGAAGCGTTGGTGCGCTCACTGGAGATGGTGCGCTCAAGGCGAACTTAGGAGAGAAAGTAAGAATGTTCGTCGGTAACGGCGGTCCGAATTTAATTTCTTCATTTCATGTGATCGGTGAAATCTTCGACAACGTCTACGTTGAAGGCGGAACAATAGCGCAGAAAAACGTACAAACTACATTAGTGCCAGCCGGAGGATCAACGATTGTTGATTTCAAAATCGATAGCCCGGGTACATTTATCTTAGTAGATCACTCGATTTTCAGAACCTTCAACAAGGGTTCGCTTGGTATGTTAAAAGTTGAAGGGGAACATGTTCCTAGCGTTTACACTGGAAAAGTAGCCGACAACGTTTACTTGCCAGAAGGCTCTGCAATTCAAACTATGCCAAACGAAAAAGCGCCTTCACCTAGTCGTGCAACGTCGTTTGCCGAGCAGATTAAGTTTGGTAAAACGGTTTATACGCAAAGTTGCGCCGCTTGCCATGGCGCGGACGCAAAAGGTATTCCTGGAGCATTTCCTCCACTCGCAAAATCTGATTTCTTAATGGCAAATAAGACTCGCGCGATCGACACTGTTGCGCACGGGTTGAGCGGAGAAGTCACGGTCAACGGCGAGAAGTTTAACTCTGTAATGCCAGCGCTCGGTCTATCAGATGAAGACATTGCTAACGTTCTCACTTATGTAATGAATGACTTTGGCAACAAAGGGCCAGCTGTTACACCTGCTGAAGTTAAGAAAGTTCGAGACGGGAAGAAGTAATGCCTTTAATAAGTACCGCCTTCCTTATTGTTAACTTTTTAATCGCTCCGCAGGTTGCTTTAGCGGGTGAACGGGAAGTTACGGTAGCAGGCGGAACTTATCGACCATTTTTTCGCGAGAAAGACGAACCTGATAAAATAGTCACGACGTTCGTTATAGATAAGTATCCCGTAACCAATCGCGATTTTGCGAAATTTCTAAAGCAAAATAAAAGATGGCAGCCTTCACAGATTCCCGAACTCTTTTCTGCACCAACCTATTTGCAACACTGGAAAAATGGAAAGCACATTGCTACAGGTGAAGAGAACTTTCCAATTACGAATATCACTTGGTTCGTCGCACGAAAATATTGCGAAAGTCAGGGAAAGCGTCTGCCGACGACTGACGAATGGGAGTTTGCATCCGATGGCCAGAAGCCTGAAAATTTAGATTTAATTTTAAACTGGTATTCAACTCCAAATCAGTTAGCACAGGTACAAAGTGCTAAGCCGAATTCGCTTGGGGTTTATGGAATGCACGGATTGATTTGGGAGTGGGTAGAAGATTTCTCGTCATCGATCATTGTTGGTGATTCTCGAAATGGAAACGATACAAGTGCGAATTTATTCTGCGGAGCTGGGGCACTCAAAGCAAAAGACCCATCACAATATGCTACATTCATGCGCTTTGCTTTTAGAAGTAGCTTAAAGGCTGGTTATACGGGCCCAATTTTAGGATTTAGATGTGTGAAAAATCTCGAGCCATAGGAATGGCGATTTTATCGGTGGGCTTTAGGCCGTTTTTCCTACTCGCTTTTGCAGCTGGAACGGTACTTCCATTTCTATGGGCTTTAACTTACTTCCAAGTCGTCGATTTAAGATTTGCTACAGTGAACTCATTGCAGTGGCACGCGCACGAAATGTTATTTGGTTTTGGATGGGCAGTGCTTGGAGGATTTCTTTTAACTGCGAGTAAGAACTGGGTAAAGATTCGCGGACTTTACGGAGGTTGGTTGCTTGTTGCGATTGTGTTTTGGTTTCTAGAGCGTATCGCTCTAATTTATGTACCAGTGGGTACGCCCGGACTTCTGCGATTTTTATTAGTGCACTCATTCGTTCTCTTTGTCGCCAGCTATGTTGTCTACTGCCTAGTGCGGTTTCGCAAGCAAGATACGTTTAAGGACAACTACTTCTTCGTAATCGGCCTTCCATTATTTTTATTGGCAAAAGAACTTCTCTTAAATCCTGACACTTACATTTTGGGATTCTCAATGGCAATCGGACTTTTCCGTCTAGCCTTCGCTGTTATGTTTGAGCGGACGATGACGCAATTCATGAAAAGTACCGAAGGCGTAACACTTTTCAGATCACCCAAACTTGATTTGCCGATTAAGTTTTTAGTTCTTCTCTCAGTGTTTGAAGCATTTATGCCAAGCACTTTGGCCGCAACCGTTTTGATGGCAGCAGGCGTACTTTTCCTTATTCGATTCGCCCTTTGGAGTCCGGTCAAAGGCTTTAAGCACTTCGGAATCGCTATCATGTACATCGGCTACTTTGCGCTCGGATTAAGTCTCGTACTTACTGCTGCGGCGAAGCTTGGCGCGAGCTTTATCGGAAGCCTTCCGGTGCATGTATTTACTTTTCTCTGCATGGGAGTTGTAATTCCCGGAATGATGGTGCGAATTTCTCAAGGCCATACAGGACGATCGATCCATTTTTCAATCAGTGATCGAATTGCAATTTCACTAATCCTAGTCGCATCTGTATTTCGTTTGATTGCTACGCAAATCTGGCCAGAATCCTATTCAACGTGGATTGGAATCTCGGGAGTCCTATGGAGTCTTTGTTTTATTACTCTTGCGGCGCGCTTAACACCATTTCTCATCGGTCCTCGAATAGACGGAAGGATTCACTAAATGAATAAATTGATTACTTCCGCAGAACTTACAAAGCACAAGATCAAGATTCATGAGCCATTTGCTGAATTCCTCAGTGCTGGTCCTGATGAAATCGATTTCGAACTAAGTTTGCTCGACGTTGTTCGATTTGCGGGTCATGCGTGCCCGGCAATGGTGGGCGCGTTCCTGATGAGCAAAGTTGCGACTGAACAATTGTTTTCGGACGGTGTTTGCATTCGTGGTGATGTTCGAATTGACGTTCGCTTCGGTCCCGCCCAAGGTGCGACCGGCCCAATAGCAAATGTTTTCGGATTCATTACAGGCGCTTGGAGTGAAACCGGATTTGGTGGATTCCAGGGAAAATTTTTGCGACGTCACTTGCTGAAATTCAGCTCTGAAGCTGCAAAGGCAAATGGCTATCGCTTTACACGTATCTCGAGCGGTGAGTGGGTAGATCTTCATTACGATCAAAGCAAAATACAAATTGATGTAGTGGAAAACGAACCCTTCCAAACGACATGGCGAAAGAAAATTGCTTCACTACTTTCAGCGCCTGAGAAATATATATTATGCGAGAAAAACGGCAAAGCAGCGTAGCGCTTGCTAATTCACATTCCGATCTTTTAAAAATCTTTGAGTCGGAGATGAAGTGAAAACTGAAAAGGCAATTCTCGCGACCTACGAAAACCATGGCACGCATGCCGAAGGCATTGAGGTGTTGTTTGATCCATCAGAGCTCAGCTATCGAAAGCTTTTAGAATTCTTTTTTCAGATTCACTGGGTTCGCCCGGAATGGAAAATGTGATTTTTCTGTGTAACTTTGAACAAGGCGGTGAACATTTCTCGACGGGGAGATCGATGGCACAGCTTCTGGCCATTAAAGTGTTGTGTTCAATACGATTCGAGAGAATAAGCAGTCGCAGAGGTATCAAATGAAAATATTTTTCGCGTTTCTACTAGTAAGTGTTGTCGGATTCCAAGCGCAGGCCGCTGAACAAACTCCAACGATCGTATCTGCTTCGTTTAAGAACATTTACATTCCGCAGGGTTTTGATAGTAACGACAACGTTCAACTAGCCGCGGAGGGCGTGTTTTCAAACTCATGCTACAAAGTCGCTCCTGCAATTGTAAAAGTTGATGAGCAAAACAAGAAAGTGACACTCGACGCGCAAGCGTATCAATACCGTGGAATGTGCATGCAAATGTTAATTCCATTTCAACAGGTGATTGATTTGGGAATTATTAAGACTGCGGGCCAGTACACAGTGCAAACAAGCGCTGGTGTAGTGATCGGTCAAGTAGACGTAGCTCCATCAAGAACTTC